>JASFLR010000095.1:0-8214 GCA_050117995.1 Anaerolineae bacterium | reverse complement strand
TTCTGGTGCATATGATGGTTTGAAGGGAGAGCCTGTCTTTGGGGCCTATCGATGGAATCCAGCACTGCAGGTTGGTGTATTGGCTGAGCAATCGCAGGGTCAAGCCCTGGAGATGGGCAATACGCTCGCGGCACTGGTTGTGGGGGCCACCCTGGTTGTGGCGCTGGTCACCGCCGCTATCGCAGCAGTCGTGACCCGGAGGGTCACGCAGCCCATTGTGCAACTCACAGAGACAGCCGCTTGGATGGCTCGGGGCAAACTCAACCAGCAGGTGGATATCTCCCGAAATGATGAGATAGGGATCCTGGCCCGAGCCTTCAACCGGATGGCAGCCGAGCTCCGGGTGCTCTATGGAAACCTGGAAGCCAAGGTCGCTGAGAGAACGATGCAATTGGAGGCTGCCAATGCAAAGACAAGCTATCATCTGATACAACTGGCAACGAGTGCCGAAGTGGCTCGAGTGGCAACCTCCATACGGCAACCGGAGTCCTTGTTGAGCACAGTCGTCCAGCTAATCGGCCGCGCTTTCGAGCTGGATCATGCTGCCATCTACTTGTTGGATTCTGCGAGCGGAGCACCGGTCAAGGCCGCTGCCTTCCCTGCAGAGTCTGGCATGGACCAATCCCCTTTGGGCGATGAAGCACAACTGGACAGCATCTGGCTGGTGGGCCGCGTGGCGGCAGACGGCAGACGCCGTGTGGTGCGGGATGGCCAGCTCGCAGGTGGGGATGAGGGCTGTGTCGAGGCTTCAGTCTCATTCCGTCCCGTAGCATGCGAGATGGCAGTCCCGCTTCAGGTTCGAGAACGGATCTTGGGGGTGCTGGCCTTACAGAGCAGTCGCAGCCATGACTTTGGCGAGAATGAACAGCTCGTATACCAGTCGCTGGCCGATCAGATCAGCATTGCCATTGAGAACGCACGCGTCCATGCCATGGAGAGGGAGACGGTAGAGAGACTGCGGGAGCTCGACCGGCTCCAGTCGCAGTTCTTGACCAATATGTCCCATGCTCTGCGCACGCCGCTCAACTCCATCATTGGGTTTTCGCGCGTGCTGCTCAAGGAGCTCGATGGACCCTTGAATGAGATGCAGAGTGCTGACCTGACAGCGATCCACGAGAGTGGACGGCAGTTACTGGGACTGATCAATGACATGTTAGAGCTCTCGCGCCTCGAATTGGGGGTGGCGCGTTTCGCGCCAGGCGAGGTGGATCTACGCGAGATCATTGAGGGTGTCATGGCCACCACGAGGGCTCTTGCGCGGGGCAAGGCGGTACAGATACAGGAGGAGGTCCCCGCAGAGCTGCCGACGCTGTACACTGATGGCCAACGCGTACGCCAGGTCATCCTGGCTCTGCTGTCCAATGCGGTAAAGTATACAGAGAAAGGCAACATCTCTCTGCGCGCCTACGTCGAGGACGATCACGTTACTATAAGCGTTACGGACACGGGTTTGGCCATCCTGGGTGATGAGATGGAGCGCATCTTTGCGGACGCGGGTGTCCCTGCAGCAAGCTCGCGAGGTGGCGACGCGGGTGATGCCGGGGATGTCCCTAGCTTTGGATTGGCGATCAGCAAACGCGTCGTGGAAAAGCTCGGTGGGCAGATCTGGGTGGAGAGCGTCGAAGGAACGGGTACGGTCTTTACCTTTACGTTGCCCGTCGGGCCCGTCCAGGAGACAGACACAGATAGAGGGTACAGTGATGCGCAGCTTGATTAAACGGCTTCTTGCCGCGCCAGTATTTGAGGACGACGACGACAAGACGCGCGTCGCCAACTTGTTCAACACGCTTTTGCTCGCCAGTCTGGCGATCGCGTTGCTGACGGCTGTGATTGCGCCTGTGGCGTTTGCTCAACCGTGGATTGCAGCGGGCGTAGCTGCGCTGATCTTTTTGCTAAGCGTGACTTCGCTGGTCCTGATGAGGCTCGGCGCTGTGCGTTCATCCAGTGTGCTATACCTGACTGGTATGTGGATCGCCTTTGCTGTGTTGATGGTATTCTCGGGTGGGGTGAACAGCCCGTTTGTCAGCGCCTTTGTCACCCTTACCGTTATTGGCGGTCTGTTGCTGGGCGGGTGGGCCGCAGTCGTGATCGCCGAACTTGGTGTGCTTGCCGGTCTTGTCATGTTCTATGCTAGGACGACGGGCATATTGCCTCCGGAGCTGCTGGATATGGGTCCTGGTCCATCCTGGATCGCGCTCACGGCTAACCTTATTGCGACGGTTGCCGTGCTCTATCTGGCAACTCGGGCTATGAATGAGGCATTGCAGCGTGCTCGCCGCTCGGCTGAAGAGTTGGACGAACAGAGGGAACTGCTGGAGCAGATGGTGGCTGAGCGCACCAGTGACGTCGAACAGCGTGCAGTACTTGTGGCTACGGCCGCAGAAGTGGGGCGCGCGGCAGCCTCGATCCTGGATCTTGGGAACCTGAGCCGTGAGGTCGTGGATCTGATCCGCGATCGCTTTGATCTCTACTACGCTGGGCTCTTTTTGTTGGACGATACGGGAAGGCATGCTGTGCTGGAGGCTGGTTCGGGTGAGGCGGGTCGCACGATGAAGCAGCAGGGCCACAGCCTGGAGGTGGGGGGGCTATCGATGGTGGGTGCTGCCTGCGCCCGCGGCGAGGCCCGTATCGCCCTCGACGTCGGTGAAGAGCCTGTCCGATTTGACAACCCGTTGTTGCCCGAAACCCGATCGGAGATGGCCCTGCCTTTGATCGTCGGCGACCGCGTTTTGGGCGCGCTTGACGTACAGTCTACAGAGCCCGACGCCTTCTTGGAAGAGGATGTGGCCGTCCTGCAGCTCGTAGCTGACCAGACTGCCGTCGCCGTAGACAACGCGCGTAAATTCTCGGAGGAAGGACAGGTGCTCGAGGCGACGAGCCCACTCTTTCGAGCCAGCCGCCGCCTGGCCTTGGCCGTGACTACAGAGGATATTGTGCAGGTTATCATCGATTCCATAGCCGAGACAGAGGCTGACGGGTGCGCAGTAATTCGCCTGAGCGTCTCGCCCGAAGGAGAGGTACGGGGAGCCGCGCTCCTGGGCAACTGGGATCGGCGCGGAGCATCCCGGCTTCCGGTGGGTATGCGTCTGCCAGCTAGCGCCTCGTCGATTTCTCTGGACAGGATCTCAAGTCTTTGGACTGTCGAGGATGTCGTACAGCTGGATGATAGCCCGGACAACATGCGCCAGTTCCTGGCCCGGTTTGGCGGCAGGGGTTTTGTCAACGTACCGTTGCGCGCTGCCGGACGGACACTTGGCTTGGTTCACATCTATCTATCCGAGCCGGGTGCGTTCTCACCAGTGTCTATCCGGCTGTATGAGACGTTGATTGACCAAGCAGCCGTAGCCTTGGAGAGCGCTCGCTTGCTGGATGAAGCCCAGAGCCGTGCCGCTCGTGAGGAGGCGCTGGCTCGCGTTTCTGCTCGCATGCGCGAGACTCTGGATACCGGTACAGTGCTGAGCACCGCCGTAGCGGAGATATCTGGTGCTTTGGGACTGGCAGCTCTGGACCTGCGCTTGGGTATCGGTAGGGACATGGCCGATGGAAGCACTCCCGAACGGAGAGAGCCATGACACTGGTCTGCAGTGCGACGGGTGCGGCGTGTGACCGCGACCAGCAGGGAGAACTCGCAAGATGAGTGAGTCCAGCGAATTAACAAGTGAGTACGAGCTGACCTCCAGTCCTGTTCAGGATGAGACATCACGCCGGGCGGACCTGCGGGTCTGGCAGGAGCAGCTACTCAGGGGAGTGCTGCTCGCGACTGCGGCTGTGGGCCTGTTCGTGGCGGCTGCGGGCACCTACGATGCCTTCCTGTACCAGCAGTTCTGGATCATACCCCTGTTTTGGATTGCGTACGGCACGGTCCTCGTGCTGCTCGTCTGGCGGCGCGCGCCGTATGCTTTGCAGGCGGGGACAGTCGTGACCATCGTGTACGTGCTGGGATTCACGCAATTGCTTGAGGATGGGACCGGGGGCAGCGCCCAGATCTTTTTGCTGAGCGTACCGTTTCTGGCTGGCATCTTTTTGGGGCGCAGGATCGGCATCGTCGCCTTGGCCCTGGTCACCATGACGATGGCTGTCGTTGGCGTTATCTTTTCCATGGGTGTGCTGGTCATAGCAGAAAATCCTACAACGGCGGAGCCAGCCAGATGGCTCGCTGGAACCTTGACGCTTTTGCTGATGGGCATTCTGATAGTGCTTTCCGTAGACTATGTGCTCTCGCGACTCACCACAGCACTGGGTCAGAGCCGCAGCCTGGTCGGGGAGCTGGAGGAACAGCGAGGCCTTCTTGAAGAGCAGGTTGAGGAGCGGACGGCGGACCTGGCGCGCCGGAGCGCGCAGCTCGAGGCAGCGGCGCAAGTAGCCCGTGAGGCGGCACGGATCCGGGATGTAGAGCGGCTGCTGACCGAAACTGTGGACTATATCTCTGATCGGTTCGGATTCTATCATACTGGGCTATTTCTCCTGGATGAGGCAGGCAGCTATGCTGTTTTGCGGGCCGCTTCGTCAGAGGGTGGGCGCCGCATGTTGGCCCGGGGGCACCGGTTGCTGGTAGGCAAGGAGGGGATCGTGGGCTACGTCACTGGGACGAGGCAGGCCCGCGTGGCCTTGGATGTTGGCGAGGATGCCGCATTCTTTGACAATCCTGACCTGCCCATGACGCGCTCAGAGGTCGCGTTGCCGTTGCTAGTAGGGGATGAGGTGCTCGGTGCGCTGGATGTGCAGAGTGTCGAGCGACGGGCGTTCGGCGAGCAAGACGTGACGGTACTGCAAACACTGGCCGATCAGATCGCTATTGCCATCAGCAATGCACGGTTGGTCCGGCGAGTACGCGAGAGCCTGGAGACGGAGCGGCGTGCCTACGGACAGATGACCCAGGACGCCTGGCGCAGTTTGGTCCGTTCGGGAACTGGGTCAGGCCAGCGCTACGACCCTCAGCGGATCCTGCCGGCTGGGAGCCATTGGCGGGAGGACATGGAAGAGGCAATGAAGCAGGGACGGGCTGTGGCGGGCCAAAGCGAATTGGGAGCGACGGTGGCAATGCCCCTTCGCGTCCGGGGGCAGGTCATTGGCGTACTCGATGCACACAAGCCTGCCGGAAGGGGCGAGTGGACAGAGGATGAGATGACACTATTCCAGGCACTGGTCGACCAGCTTGGGGTAGCCCTGGATAGCGCCCGCCTCTACCAAGATGCACAGCGCCGTGCCGCAGAGGACCGGCTTGTCAGTGAGATCGCCTCCCGCTTGCAGGCGACCATGGATGTGGACACAGTCCTGCAGACTGCTGTGCGCGAGATGGGCAATGCGCTGGGCATCGAAAAGGTCGAGCTCCGGCTTCAGAGCGCTGGCGCTGGGGATGGGCAGGAGCTGCTGCAAGGGGGGAGTCTCCCTGACCTGAGGGAGGAGGATGGACATGGCGACATCGACTAGGCGGTTGTTTGTCCCTCAGGAATACGAGGATGAGGAAAAGACTCGTGTTGCCCGGCTGCTCACTGTCGTTCTCCTGGCGCTGGTTGTCTCTGCGTTTGTCATCACTATGGCAGCGGCGGTGTACCATGCGATAGCCCCTGACCCGGACTCCCAGTTCACACTGCTTAGCGGGGCAGTGATGACCATCGTCTTTGCAGGCTTGTTGCTGCTCGTACGTGTTGGTCTTGTGCGACAGGTGAGCGTGGCATTCCTGACCCTGCTCTGGTTACTGATCACTATCTGGATCTTCACCTCTTCGGGTATCAGCAGCGATAGCAGCACGCTGGTATATGCCCTGATTGTGGTACTCGCAGGTCTGCTTCTGGGCGGCCGTGCCGCTGTACTATTCACATTGGTCAGCTCGCTAGCGGCAGTAGGCGCCTACTATGTTGAAGCCAACGGGTTGCTTGTCGTTGTAGATCGTCCCACATCGCTGGCTGACGCGATCTTTGTCGCCGTACCTCTGGTGTTGACTGGAGTGCTGCTTCGCTATGCAGTCCGCGGCATGTCCGATGCACTTGAGCGAGCGCGCACGAATGAGCAGGCACAGCTAGAGGCCAACCGTGAGCTGGAGCGTCTTCGTGCATCGCTGGAGGAAAGGGTCGTCGATCGAACCCGCGAGCTTGAGACCCGATCCAGGCAGTGGCAGGCAGCAACCGAGATCAGCCAGCTCACCACCTCTATTCTGGATGCCGAGCAGATGCTTTGGCAGGTGGCCGAGCTTGTACAGGAGAGGTTCGACTTGTATCACGTAGGCGTGATGCTGCTGGATCCCAGCGGCGAATGGGCGGTATATCGCGCTGGTTCGGGTCAGTCGGGACGCCGCCTTGGAGATGAGGGATTCCGGCTTGAGGTGGGGGGCGATTCCATGGTTGGGTGGTGTACCGCACATCGCGAGGCTCGCATCGCCCAGGACGTGAGCACCGCTCCCATTCATGCCCGACATGATCTTGTGCCCAACACGCGCTCGGAGGCGGCCCTGCCCATCATTGTCAGGGGGCGCGTTCTGGGTGCTCTGAGCGCTCAAAGCGAGCATACGGACACCTTTGACCCGTCTACGGTCGCGGTTCTGCAAACCGTGGCTGACCAGTTGGCCGTGGCCCTGGACAATGCCCGCCTGTTCGAAGAGAGCCAGCGGGCACTGGATGCGACGCGGCGTGCGTACGACCAGTTGAGCCGTGAGGCCTGGGCCGAATTCCTGAGCTCCCGGGCCCGCCTGGGGTACAGCCTTCTTCGCGAGTCAGTCGTTCCGGTTTCCGGGGCGTGGCAGCCAGAGATGATAGAGGCTGTGCGTAAAGGCCAGGCTGTGGTAAGGGATAGTGGCCCGGGCGAGGTCTCGGAAGGTGATGGGGAAGGAGCTGCGCTTGCTTTGCCTCTGAAGGTACGCGATGATGTGATTGGTGCGTTGAGCTTGCACAAACATCCCGACGAGGAAGCTTGGACGGCTGCAGAGGTAGAGCTGGTGCAGCGCCTGGTGGACCAGGTAGGCACGGCGCTCGAGAGCGCGCGGCTCTTTCAGGAGACGCAGCGGCGCGCAGCTCGTGAACAGGCGATCCGGCGGATCACCGAGCAGATGCGAAGGTCCGTCGATGTTGAAGCCATTCTGCAGAGCACGGTGGCAGAGGTGGCTCGGGCACTGGGCGTGCCCCGCGCTTACGTCCGGTTGGGCACCGAAGCCGAACTGCCGGGAACTGCTGCTAAGGATGTGGCGAGTGAGTCAATACCAGCCGGTGATTGACAGTCCGGGCTGTTGGTCTTTGGTTGGGGTTCTATAGTTAGGGCATTTTGGCACCTTTGGGGGATGAGACCCGCTGAGGAACTTTTGTATGCAGGTTCGACCAAAGCGGCATTAGGCAGGCACCGGCAACTGATTTGAGGTGAGGTAGATGGTAAACGTCACGGAGCCAATGATGAACGCGGCTTTGCAGGAGGCCAATGCACGGCTTCGACTGCTGATCGGGAGTATACAGGGCGGCCTGACCATTATCGAGGGCAGTCGTGTCGTCTATGTGAACAATCAGCTCCGTCAGATATTTGGATACTCGAGGGAAGAGCTCAGACGCATGAGCGAACTGGACCTGGCCGCTCCCGAGGAAAGACCACGGCTGGAGCAGGAGATCCGGGAGGCAGAGACACTGGGCCTGCCCCTGGACGAGCTCGAGTTCTGGGCGGTGCGCAAAGATGGTAGCCGGCGCTATGTGCGGAATCGCTATTCCAGCGGCTCTGTGGGGGAAGGGACAGTCCTTCGATTCGTGGTCACCTTGGACCTGACTGAGCAGGAGCTGGCGCAGCGGGCGGCTGTCGACCGAGAGGAATTCCTGCAGCAGCTCATTGATACCAGTGCGGCGCTTGCTGCTGCCGAAGGACCAGAGGCACTGCTACGCGCGGTTGCAGAGCCAGCCACAAGTGCCGGATCTGGGACAAGAGCAGCGGCACATGTAGCTCTGTTCGTGGTTGTGGATGCGGACGCCAGCGGAAGACCCGAATGGGCCAGGGTGGTTGCCTCTATCGGGGAGGCCAAAGTAGCAGCCGATACCCGCTTCTACCTGCCCGGAGCATCTCCGGCTTCTGCCACTCTTTCCGTGTTGGAGCGCCCGTACCTGATTCCCGATGTCCAGATGGCCAGGCAGGACCTGGATGAGCACAGCGTGCGCATGATGGAGGAGATCGGCGCGCGATCTCTTGCGGCCCTGCCGCTGCGCGGTGGCGGACAATGGCACGGACTTGTGGCTATTGCCTGGCCCG
>JASFLR010000094.1:0-8278 GCA_050117995.1 Anaerolineae bacterium | reverse complement strand
CTACCCGGCCAACCTTCAGAACCTGGAGCGGTATGGAGGTCTGAGGGCCGAATCTATCCGCCGGGAACTCGAGGCTCTGGGCTTTGAACACGATCCAGCCATCCAGCGCCAGATCGATGCTCGACGGGTCATTGAGGTCTTTCCCCACCCGGCATCAGTGTCTCTCTTCCAGCTAAACCGCACGCTCAAATACAAAGCACGATCCAAGCGCACATACTCGCTTCGCTGGCGAGAACTGCACCAACTGCGCCAGCACCTGGATTCCCTACGCGACGCGACTCCGCCACTGTTCATACCACTGGATCTTATGTCGGCACCCATAGAGGGTCTGCGAGGCCGTCGTTTCAAAGCGCTCGAAGACACGCTGGATGCCACGGTCTGCGCCTATAGCGCTCTCTACGCCTGGCATCACGGCCCACGGGGCTATGCTCTCTACGGCAGGCCCCCTCAAGGCAGCATCATGATACCGATGACCCCTTCCATGTGGCAGCGCATCAAGACCGGACGACTGCTTCTCCTGGACAGGGATGGCACGCTCAACCGCCGCCTGGGCGGTCGGTCGCCCAACCACCCAGGCGAGATCGAGCTGCTGCCCGGCGTGGCGAACAAGCTCCAGCAGTCTGCCGCAATGGGTTGGCGGATTGTGATCATCACCAACCAGGGCGGCGTAGCCTTTGGCTATATGACCGAAGCGCTGGCCCAGTCCACGCACCAGGCTGTGCTGGACGCCCTCCCGGTGGAAGTGGATGCCAGTTACCTATGCCCGCACCACCCAGATGGAACCGATCCACGCTATGCTATCCACTGCCCTAACCGCAAGCCAGCCCCAGGCGCTATCCTCGATGCCCTGGAACGGTTTGGGGCACGCCCGCAGGACTGCCTCTTTGTCGGCGATATGGAAACTGACGAGCGGGCTGCCACGGCTGCCGGTGTACCCTTCAGTTGGGCCTCGGATTTCTTTGGTTGGCCCCCACAACCGAGTTGAGAAGCCTGATTGGCTGATTTGCCCCCGTCGTCCCAGACAAAGCGCCTGAACACCACTGCTCGTACCTTGCAGGCAGTGATCTACAACAGATAGGATAACGTCGCAAGGCGATAGATCTGTTCAAGATACGCCAAAAGGGGTATTGCCATAATAAGCAAAATGGTGTATAATAGTGAAGACAGGTTGACTATAGGCCATTAGCATGCTTTTGCATGGAAAGGAGTAGTACCTATGAAAGGCCGATTGCTTTCCATAGTTGTCCTAGTTGCCCTGTTGCTCGCGGGGCTCTCATTCACGGCTGAAGCGCAGACTTGCCAGCCCGTATATCATGTGGTCAAACCCGGCCAGAATCTGACCATGATCGCCAGCTACTATGGTGTCACCGTACAGGCCATAGTGAACGCGAACAATCTCTGGAATCCAAACCTCATCTATGTGGGCCAGCGGCTCACAATCCCGGTGAATTGCCAACCTGTGAAGTCTTGTACCAAGATCCACGTTGTCAAACCCGGTGAGTACTTGAAACTGATCGCTGCTCGCTATGGCACCACTTGGCAAGCCATTGCAAATCTCAACTCGCTCAGCAATCCCAACCTGATCTACTCGGGCCAGCGCCTGAAGATCCCAGTTTCATGCTCCACACCATCTCCCAAGCCAACACCAACTCCGACCCCGACAGGACCGTGGACCGGCAAGTACTGGGACAACCGCTACTTCAGTGGAGATCCCAAGTTCACCCGCAATATGAAGTCGGTGGCATTTGACTGGGGCACGACAGGCCCAACGGGTATCGGAGGAGAAAACTTCGCAGTGCGGTTCACGAGAGAACGCTACTTCGATGCAGGTCTCTACAGGTTCTATGCCAAGGTGGACGACGGGGTTAGGGTCTGGATCGACGGAATCAAGATCATCGACGAGTGGCACGACTCCGCGCCGACCATGTACACAGCGGACAGGCAACTCAGCGCTGGCAAGCACTCCCTGCAGATCGATTACTACCAGAACAAGGGCGCAGCCCAGGTCACATTCTGGCCGGAGCGCATCGATGCTGGCGCGGCATGGACGGGGAAGTACTATAACAATACCGGCCTTGGGGACCCTGTTGTGGCGACCGGCGTCTACGACTCGATAGATTTCGACTGGGGCAAGAACGCGCCCAAATCCGGCGTGTCGGCTGACTACTTCTCGGCGCGCTTTACCGGGGTCTTCCACTTTGTTGGAGGCAGCTACCGCTTTACCGCCACCTCCGACGATGGCATCCGCATCTGGGTCGACGACAACCTGATCATTGATCAATGGCACGTCACTTCGGCGAAAACCTACGTTGTCGATGTGGACGTAGCCGAAGGCGACCATACTGTGAAAGTTCAGTACTTCGAGGAAAAAGGAGATGCCGTCTGCCGGTTAAGCTGGACTCAACGGTAGTCTGCTACCCTCTACAGGTATCGTAACAGCGACCCCGCTCCTGCCCAATAGGGCAGGAGCGGGGTCGTTCTCTCTATAGAACGCACTGGCTATTCCTGCTTTGACCGAAACCTAGCGCCAATAGAATGTCCATTCCTCGCTCGGTGGCCCCAGTGGAACGTAGCTTGTACTTCCGTCCTCATCCACTTCCTTGCGCACCACCCGCACGCTCCAGTTGTAGGCGCGCCCGGTCTCCTGATCAGCCTGCAGATAGAGCCCGTCGTCCACCCACCACTGGGTCTCTTGCAGGCATACAGGTAGGTCAACCCTTGAGCCACCGCGGACATAGCTAACAGTCAACAAGTAGCATTCATCAGGAGCGAGAGTGTGAAAGCTCTGCCAAGCCACGCGGATGATAGCCCCCTCGCCATAAGATGACTCATCCTCAGGCGTTAGCGGGGCAGGAGCTACCACAGTTGGTACCGGCGTCGCCGTGGGCGGGCGGGGTGTTGCCGTTACTGGACGCCGCGTACGCGTTGGGGTAGGTGAAGGGGTAGAGGTGGGCGTGGCGGTAGGCGTATCCGTTGGCCGTGGCGTAAGCGTCGGCGAAGGAGTCGCACTCGGCACCGGCGTGCTGGTCGGTGTGGTCGTCGGTGAAGGCGTAATCGAGGGTGTCGGCGACGGCGTAAGGCTTGGTACATCCACCAACACAGGCACATCACTCACCATGGCCTGAACCGTGCCGATCGCCTGCGCGGGCCGAAAGCCTTTCACGCCCCGGAGCAGGCGCGGCCCTGAGATCAGGGCTAGCACAACGATGGCCACCAAACCCAAGAGGATCATGCCAGGTCTGAGCCAGTCCTGCCTCAGCTGCTCCCCACAATATGGACAGACTTGCAGACCCTGGCTGCTAATGCCCCCACAGTAGCGGCAACGTACCCGGCGTGGGCTCCGCTGAGGTTTCCCACACTCCGGGCAGACGAGCTGTCCCTCTAGAATCTCAGACCGACATCGGCTACACTTTTTCAATCTACTTCCCCGGCATCTAAACCCGCAACGGCACTAGAAGAAACTACCCCAATCCACGCCTGGTACGGGATTGACAAGATCTTGCCACGTGACCAACAGCATCAGCGCAACCAGAAGTGCCAGTCCTATCAGGTGAACCAGCCCCTCCTTGGCTGGATCGATGCGCCTCCCACGAATGCCCTCAACTATCACAAAGAGGATGCGCCCTCCATCCAACCCAGGCAGCGGCAGCAGGTTCGTGACTGCCAGAGCCACACTCAGAGTACCCATGATCTGCATGGCCGGATACCACCATCCTGTGTCCAGCGAGTACTGCACAGCATCGCCCACCAACTGTCCTACTCCCACCGGGCCTACCGGACGCGCCAGGTCGGCAGGGATCAAGCCCCTGATGATTTGCACGGGCACGGTGAATATCAGGCCAGTGAGCGACACAGTCTGCTTCATGCCAAGCCAGATGGCCTGGTACCAGGGAGATCTTTCGATCGACGTGCGGGGACTCAGGCCAATGCCGATCGGACCTTCGCCCGATGGGACGTCGATACGCGGTACTACCGCAATCTCCAACATCTCCCCTTCACGCTCCACTGAAAGCACAATCGTCTCGCCCAGATGCGCCTGCGTGTACTCCTGGAGGTCAGTGATCGACAGAATCTCAGCGTCGTCCGCACGCAACACGACATCCCCAGCTTCCAGACCGACAGCCTCAGCCGGCGATCCTGGCGACACAGAGTTCACCACCGCGTTCTCCGGTTCGGCAACCGTCGGTGCGCCCAACATCATCGCCAGCGCAAAGAAGAGCACTGCCGTCAGCAAATTCATGATGCCGCCCGCCGACAACACCAGGATGCGGGCAAGTTTCCCCTTGCTGGCCAGGCTGCCAGGAGCTGTAGGATCTTCCTCGCCAAGCATCTTGGCAAAACCGCCAAAGGGAATTGCATTGACCGAAAAGAGGGTTCCCGGATCGAGATAGTCCACTTGAGCAGCCCCAGCAGCGGATGCATCCTCTGGATCTACCTCCTCGATGGCACGCAGCACCGGACGCTCTTTGCTATCGATCACGCTCTCGACCATCACCAGCGAACCCGGGCCCAGTTCCTTGGGCAGATTGAATCCCCGCGGGACCACAAGTTCTTTGCCATCGACCACAATACGGCCTTCAGTATGCCAGAACGCAAACAACCGCGGCGGGTAGCCAAAGCCAAACTCCTCAACCACCACCCCGGACCACTTGGCCGTAAGATAGTGTCCCAATTCGTGCACAAAAACAAGAATGCTCAACCCTACGATGAGCGATACTATCGTAACCAACATCTCAAAGCCGACCCTTCCACCTATCCTGATTTCACATCATGCCAGGCCATCTGCAGTTGCTCCAGTTGCTGCTCTGTGGCAGTATCTGGATCATCAGCAAAACCAGGCAAACTTAGGATCATCTTGAATAGCTTGGCACTGCTCAGATCGAGGGGCTCCACATCAGGATAGGCGCTGTACAGAGCCCGTACCATCCGGCCAAAGTCATTCCAATAGAGAGGCTCGCTAGCCTCAGCCGACTCGAAAGGTGCCTCTACTTCCTCATCCTGGAGTTCCAAGGCCTTCCCGTGCTCGCCGAGCCGCGTGTAGTAATCAGCCAGCGTGGCGCGCAATGCCTCAGCTGCTAGCACCGAGCAGTGCATCTTGACTGGAGGCAAACCCTCAAGCGCCTCAGCAATGGCCCGATTGGATACCTCCAGGGCTTGATCGATCGTCTTTCCCTTGATCAGTTCAGTCGCCATCGAGCTGGATGCGATCGCCGCACCACAGCCGAACGTGCGAAACTTGATATCAGTAATCACATCATCGTCGATCTTGACAGACATCTCCATGAGGTCCCCACATACAGGATTCCCTGCTCGCCCTACGCCGTCGGCATCCTCAAGCACGCCCACATTGCGGGGATTCATAAAGTGATCCATCACCTTCTCACTGTATTCCACCTCTTATCCTCCAGAACAGGATCATGACCAACACGAACAGACTACACCGACTCGCAGCCATACCCATTTCAGAATAGGTGGTAGGCTACGAGCCGCACACCTTCGCCCACACCGCTAACCAGGACGTCCTCAACACCCTCGAGGTTCCTCAGCCGGCTCTTAACCTCCGGCGCGTCCTTCGCCTCGCACAGACAATGGACGTTTGGGCCCGCGTCCAGTGTGAAGTAGACTTCCAGGCCTCCACGCCGCCAGTTGCGAACAGCTTCCAGCACCGTGACCGTCCCGGCTGTCCAGTACAACAGCGATGGCATAGAGGTCATCATCACCCCGTGCATCGCCAGAGCCTCTGTCTCGAGAGACGGCCCCATGGCCGCGAGATCTCGGTGGTCAACTCCCTCCAGCACAACCCTCAGCCAACCAGGCACAGCAGCCAGCCGCGCCTCATGAAGAGGGCTAGTAGGAGCGAGAGCATGCCCTTCCTGCGAACCGACTTCCTTGTGCCCAAGATCCACGATGGCGATGACATCGGCAAGGTCCCAATGCCCTGGTTGAGCCACCTGGCGGGCGTAAGACGTCTCGTCACTGTCTCCCTCCCAAAGGCAGAAACCAGCAGGCACTGAACGGCATGCTGACCCCGATCCCAGCCGCGCCAGTCGGGAGAGGTCCCGCTCACTCAGCTCGATTCCCGCTGCCTGGGTCGCCGCCAGGGAAAGCGCTGCGAAAGCCGACGATGACGATGCCAGCCCTGCTCCAGCAGGAAAGTCATTCCGGCTGACAACGCATGCCCTCATACTTGTGCCGGAAAGCGATCGCACCCAATCCAGATGCCGGGACACTCGATCGACTGCCTGCCCATCTGCCGGCCTGTCATTGATCGTCACCGTATCAACCCGCAAACCTGGCCGGAACTCGACCGTTGTCACAGTGGTCAAGGCCGCCAGGTTCATCGACACAGATCGGTTCGCCGGCAGATTTAGCTTCTCGTCGATCTTGCCCCAATACTTGATAAAGGCGATATTGGGGTTGGCGACAGCTGACGCTTTGCCCATCAGAAGCGAGCATCCTCCCGGCCAATCAAGGCCATGATAGCATCTTTTAGCCGAACCGACAAGTTATCCTGGTTACATTCCGCCCAGCCGCCCGACCCATTCACCAACGGATCACCGTCCCAGCCCGGTCCTCGGATGATCTCTCCAATGCGGTCCGAAGGGCACCGTCCTGCTCGCCCGAGATGACTTGTACTTCAAGACCCGGACTCTGTCTTACGAGATCGACCATCTCAGCAACCTTGGCTAGCATGCCACCAGTGACATCCGTTCCGTGCGAGCCACCCAGCAGCGCCTCGACCGATGCCCAGTTGGCCGCCGAGATCTCGGGTATCTGCCGGGCACTCGGATCGCGGATTGGATCGCCGTCGAAAACCCCATCGACAGTCCCAACCAGGATGATCCGATCGGGCTCGAGATGCCGGGCCAGGTAGACAAAGATCTGCTCAGTGGAAATGATGGTCCCACCCTGGCTTGCATCAAGCGCCACATCCCCGTATAGCACAGGCACCAATCCGTGCTTCAATGCCTTGGTCACCGGCTCCAGCGCCATCGACTCTAACTCACCGCCATCACAGTGCGCTGAGGCTGAGGGCTGAAGCGACCACACGGGAATGCCTGCATCGTGAAAGGCGTCAACCACGGTTCGGTTCAGCCTTGCCGCAATGGTAGCCACCTCGGCAAAGCCACGCCAGCTATCGGTCCCGCAAACACCCCCGCGCGTCCCGTGGCGCTGGGCTGCGATATGCCCAAACGATCCGCTGCCATGACCCAACACCAAGCCAAGCCCCGGATCCGCTGCCATAGCAGAGGCGATTTCGCGTGCAAGCCGGCGGATCACTTCGGGGCGTGCCGTCTCGGCGCGCGTCTTGTCCGTGATCACGCTACCGCCAAGCTTGACAAATGCCAGTTCGCTCATCGTGCTACCACGACTGAGGCGCCATCGATCTGTACCTTGTCGCCAGTCTCAATCTGCGCGATGTCCACTTGATCGACCATGGGGATATCGGCAATGATTGCACCAACGGCCACTATCGCCTCGCTCTCTACATTTATGATTGCTGCCGGGGCAGTACCCGACTTGGCCATCCGGTACAAGGTATACGAGCCGACGGTACTGCCTTTGCCCGTAGGAAACACCAGCACGCGACCAGCAATGCACTCCCCCTGCAGCCTGTGCTCCGGTTCGATCACTACACCCGTCTCTGGATCGACACCTCCCAGAAAACCGATCGGCTCGGGCGAGACGAGTGCGATTCCCTCAGCCTTGCCAGATTTGATACTCCGCCCCAACATCCTGAACATCATGTCTGTTCCGTCAGCCGACCCGCACCGGGACCCACTTGCCACTCGTAGCCGCCTCCAGACACTGCTCGAACGGTCCAAAACGCACCTCGAGACCGCTGTGTGCCGGAGCATAGAATGCCATCTTGGCCGAGTTTGTGGCCATGGTGCGAAAACCCAGTTCGGCCACTGGTGCCACCACCATGCACGTATCAGCCACCACGCGGCCTCCTGCAGCCTCAATGCGGGCTACCAACCCCTCTTCCTCTGCCGCCTCCCGAGTCAATCTTGCCGTGGTTATCCATAGGTTCGTCTTTACGCTGCGGCCCTCGATCAGGTCAGCGGCGGACCTCAGTTCTGCCAGCGAAGCGTGGGGACAGCCAATACTGACCAGATCGATCTGCTCGCACGCCCCATCCAGCGCCGAGTAGCCAGCCGAGAGACTATCGATCACCAAGGATTCCGCTCCGAGTTGCACCACATTTCCAGCCCTGGCCTCTGGCGTTACGCCAGCAATATGGTAGAGAGCTACAGCGCCACTGGCAGCCATCGCC
>JASFLR010000093.1:0-8310 GCA_050117995.1 Anaerolineae bacterium | reverse complement strand
AGAGGAGCGCGCTTGCCAGGCTGATTGCCGCCCCGTAGAGTAGCGGTTTCGGTTTGAAGCGAAACTCCACTGTGTGTGCGCCCTGATCTACGGGCACGGCGCGGACGCAGGCATTGGCCTCGTAGATGGGGGTTGGCTCCTCATCGACCGTTGCCTCCCATCCTGGGTAGTAGAGGTCGCTCACTACCAGGAATCCCGGATGGTTCGAGCCGGTTTCTACTACGACGTGAAGGGGCTCGTAGCGGGTCACCTCGGCGTGGGCGCCAATGCCGGCGGGGTCCGTGAGGACGTTCCGCGGGGGAAGCTCCCGGTCTTCTCCCGTGAGCAGCACAACTTGCCTCTCCGGATCGAAACCAGGGGCGACCATCGCCTCGAGCGCGGCGGTTGCGTCGGCAGCAAGGATATAGTCGGGCACCATAATCGCCCTGGGCAAGGCGTTCACATTCTCGTACAGGTATGCCTCAGGGCCGTAGATGCCGAGCAGCTCAAATCCACCGTCTTCAAAGGGCATATTGGTGATCAGGTAGCGCACGTTGTAGAGACTGAGCAGCTTGCCAAGTCCCTGCCAGGCCATCAAGCGATCGCCGGACTTGTAGAAGAGCTGCTCTACGAATCCCGGTACCTTTTCGTTGCCCCAAACCTGGGTGAGGTAAGCTGGCGTTAGATTCAGGTAGCCATCCGCTGCCGGGACATCGTACAGGATGTTCAGGTCAGGCTGGAGGAACTCGCGCTGGGCAACGTAAGGTTGCAGGTCGCCCTCCCATCCCCCAGCCTCCCGGTAGGCCTCGACGAACTCGGTCACCGCACCAAAGCTGTAGACCCGATACAATCCGGCGTCCTGCGCCTGTATGTACTGTGCGGTCTGCGGGGGCTCGTACCAGGTCCCGGCATGCATAATGGCGTTCTGGCGGATGTGGTAGAAGTACAGATCGGCGACGACCAGGGACAGCATCGTTACACCGAGCAGGGTAGCTCCCGACAGAAATGGCAGAGAAATGCGGGTACTCCAGCCTCTTCCAACTTTGGTGCGCGCCAGCCAGTCCTGGAAATGGGTCAAGCTCAGCGCGGCAGCCAGCACCAGGCACAAGGTAACCACTGCCTGGAGTCGCTGGGGAAATCGGAACAGGTCCATGCCAGGGATCCAGGTGTAGGCCAGGCGGAAGATCGGGGTGTTGTCCCCCAGGACCAGCAAAAAGGCGGCCCCCGCCAGCATCAGCAACAGCCGGAGCAGTCCACTCTTGCGCGCCAGCCACAGCCCGCCCACCAGGCCCGCCAGCAGGGGCAGCAGGCCGATGTAGGCGTAATCCTCCCAAAACAGCCCCTGGATCTGGTAGCTTGCGGTGCCGGGGTCGCCGTTGGCATAGGGATGCAGGAAGGTGAGCAGGCTTTCCAGGCGGTAGCCAAAGCTGGAGGCAAAATCGAAACTGACGCCCCCGGCCCGCTCGGAGAATCCGGTCAGCTCGGCGGTGGGCCATATCTGCACGGCTGCCAATCCAAAGGAAAGGATCAGCACCAGGACCATCAGCGGCGCCGTTTTCCGCACTTGTTGGGCCTGGATCGCGCGCCCCAGGTAGTAGGCCAACCCTGTGCCGACACTATAGTAGGCGAGCTGCGGCGATCCAGCCAGCCACTGCATCGCCCAGATGAGTCCAGTGGCCAGGAAGAAGCGACGATCACGCTCCAGTCCCAGCTCGATCGTCAGCCAGGCCAGTGGAATCCAGCAGGCCGTATCCACAATGGGCATGTGCTTGACGTGGACGATATAGAACCCGCCCAGCGCGTAGGCCACAGCAGCAACCAGTGAGGGCCAGATCGCCGCGCCCAGCCTGCGCGCCAGGGCATAGGTGGCAAAGGCGGCTACGAAGAAGGGCAGCAGCACCGAGAGATTCAGCGCTGGCAGCGGGGGCAGCAGACCGAACAGCAGCAGGTTCGGGGGGGAGAATGTGCCCATCATCCCTTCGGCCTGGATGGGGTAGCCCATATAGACGTCGGGCAGCCACAGTGGCAGGCGGCCTTGGTGCAACTCGTTCCCGAGAAAGTGGCGCACCGGGTGGTGCAGGTTGGCTATATCACTGACGGCGATGTCGTTGGTGATGACAATACCCTGCATCGTCGCTACCTGCCAGAAGGGAATGACAAGCAGCAGGCTCAACAGGGGGATGACCAGCAACCACTCGCGCCGGGAGGTCATGTTTCTCCTTCGATTTCCGCCCGCTAGCCCTCAGGCGGTTCGATCTCCATGGCAGCCTGGGTTGCCATCTCTACGGCAAGCTCCTGATTCTGCTTGCGGTCGACAAAGTTCTCGTCGTCGTTGGGCCGCGCCTTGTACAGGACCAGTGCCTGTACAAGGTTCCCGTTCGCCTGGCGGACGAGTTGTTCCATGATGAGCGACGAGCGCTCGCCCATGCCCAGCGCCGTGATGATGGTCACCGTAGGCTTGCCACCGAGGTCTCCCAGCCGGCGAACGTAGGTCTGAATGGGCTGGTTGGGCTTGAACCCATACGTAGCGCCGCCGAGGACGAGCAAATCATAGCCCGCCAGGTCAGCGGGGGCCTGCGGGCTGGGCGTAGTCATCTCGACCCGCCAGCCGTTACCAGTCAGACCCGCCACAAACCCAGCGAACACCCTGCGCTGGAAGTCACTCCTACCCGGGTGGTAGACGACCAGGGCTGTCCCTGCCTTGCCATCCGAGTTCAGGGTCTTGACCTCGCTGACGACCTCCCGGTTGCGCCCAACCATCAGCCACACCCCCCACACGACCAGGGCCGCGAGAGCTACAATCAACCCGATCCAAAATGCACTCATTGGTTCCGTCTCCTATCTGCCAGCTACTTATCGCTATTTCCGTACGAGTATGCTTTTCTGGCGCTCTTTTCTCACCAGATCTTTTTCTACGAAGAGCTGCTCTCCCGTGAAGGGATCGATCTCTGTGTAGTACATCAGGCTGGAGTAGGTGGATGGCGTCGGGGTAAAGACCTGGACTTGGCGGGGATTGATCTGGAGCTGGCGGCTGGCGAATTGCTTCAATGCCCGCATGTCCTTCTCTGTGCAGCCGGGGTGGGCGGCAATCAAGTAATAGGTAAGGTACTGCTCCTTGCGGGCTGCCCTGGTCAGCTTGGTGAAAAGATCCCGGAATTGGAGAAGAAGGCCCGTACCTGGTTTGCCCATCCGCTGCAGGACACGGGCTTGCGTGTGCTCGGGCGCCACCTTCATCTGCCCCGAGGTATGGTGCCGGACCACATCGCGCAGATAGGCAGGGCCATGTTTCTCGTCGGCGAGCACCAGATCGTAGCGGATGCCCGAGGCTACGAACACCTTTTTGACACCCTTGATCCCCCGCAGGCGCCGGAGCAGGGCGAGCTGCCTGCTATGATCGACCTCCATCTGCGGGCAGAGCTCGGGATAGATGCAGCGCTTGTCTGCGCAGCTTCCCCGCGCAGTTTTCTTCTCACACTCAAAGCCGTACATGTTGGCCGTAGGGCCGCCCACGTCCTGGATAATGCCCTTGAAATCGGGGAGCTGTACGAGGCGCCTGGCCTCCCTCACGATCGAGTCCTCGCTCCTCCAGCGGACCGTTCGGCCCTGGTGCACGGCGATGGAGCAAAAGTTGCACTCACCGTAACATCCGCGGTGCGTGGTGAGGGAGAAGCGGATCGTCTCCAGGGCTCTGACCGGTCCAAGCCTCTCGTAATATGGGTGCTGTGCGCGTTCAAAGTCCAGCTCATATATCTCATCCAGCTCAGATTGGGTGAGGGGCAGCGCGGGCGGGTTCTGGACCAAGTAGCGGGTGTCCTGCTGTTGGTACAAAATCTTTGCCGTGAGCGGATCGTTGTTTCGGTAGAAGGTGTGGAACATGTCGATGAAGGTATGCTTGTCGCGTGAAACCTCTTCGAAAGACGGAAGCTCGATCCCGTGCGCTGGCTTTTCTCTGGCAATCGTGCAGATGCCGCGTAGGTCCGCAACATCCTGGCCTTCCCGCAAACGCTCTGCCAGGGCGACTATGGTTTTTTCTGCCATGCCGTAGACGAGTAGGTCTGCTTTGGCATCAAAGAGGATCGAGCGCCGGATGCTGTCCGACCAGTAGTCATAGTGCGCGATACGTCGCAGGCTGGCTTCGACACCGCCCAGCACGATCGGCTTGGTGTTCTTGAAATAGCGGCGGATCAGGTTGGCATAGACGATGACTGCGCGGTCGGGGCGGCGGTCGTTCTTACCCCCGGGCGTGAGGTCATCTGAGCGCTTGCGCTTTTTCGTCGCCGTATAGTTGGCCACCATCGAGTCGATGCTGCCGCCGGTGACGCCCCAGAAGAGCTCTGGTTCGCCCATGCGGCCAATATCCGCGGTCTGCACGTCAGGCTGGGCGATGATGCCGACCCGGTAGCCGGCCTTGAGCAGCACCTGTCCGATCACCGATATGCCGATGAACGGGCTATCCACATAGCTGTCACCGGTGATCAGGACGATATCCAGTTTTTCCCAGCCCAGTACTTCGCACTCGTCTCTGGTGGTTGGTATGAACACGTTCTCTGCCTTCCGCGCCTACTGCGCCCAACGCCTGCGCCGGCATACCCGGCGCGCATCGATTGTACCTGGAAAGCCAAGGCACGTCAACACACAAACCAAACGGTGGGCAAGGCTCGGCTATCACTTGTCCTCCAGGTTGCATTTCACGCTTTTCTGTGCTACACTATTTTACGTGGAGGTAAAGCATGGAAACTAGAAATATCACGCTAGCCATTCCCAAAGAGGTACTGCTCAAAGTCAAGCTGCTCGCCGTAAAGAGGCAGACTTCTGTCTCAGGACTGCTGACTCAGACACTTGAGAGGCTGGTTCAGCAGGAGGACGCCTACGCACATGCGCGAAATCGCCATCTCCAATGGCTTGAAGAGGGCGCCGATATGGGTACCAACGGGCTTGTAACGACACCACGGGATGAACTACATGAGCGAGCCTGACAATCTTCAGTTTCTCGATACCAACATATTCATTTATGCTCATGATCGTTCAGCAGGAAGTAAGCACATTCGCGCCAAAGAACTGGTCCGTGAACTCTGGGAGTCGGGCGAAGGCTGCTTGAGCATCCAGGTGCTGCAGGAATTCTATGTGAGTGTGACACAAAAGGTTCCCAAGCCGTTGTCTGCCGAAGTAGCAGCGCAGATCATCGCAGACCTGTCACGCTGGCTTGTGCATCGCCCCGGTGTGGAGGACGTACTGGACGCCATTCGGCTGCAGGGGAGGTATCAGATTGCCTTTTGGGACGCCATGATTGTCGCTAGCGCTATCCAGCTGGGCTGTCATACCCTATGGTCTGAGGACCTCAATCCAGGTCAGGTCTATGACCAAGTAAAGGTTCTGAGCCCATTCTGAGACCTGCTCAACATTTCGGATCTGAGAGGCTTCCGTCCCGAGCTTCGGTGTTGCTATCACACACTCTCGCGCCAATTGCCTCATCCCTGGCACGCTGGACAGTAGTAGCAGGCTCCCCCCAGATATTGTATCTTTTCCACGACGCCTCCGCATCTGGGACAGGGTCGACCAACTGCGTTCTTGTCCATGAGGCGCACGTATCCCCCTCGGTTGCCATAGAGATCGAACTCGTCGTACCGCCCACCCTGTTCTATGACCGCAGCCAAAGTGTTCACGATGGCATCGTAGAGGGCGCGCCGCTGCTCCAGGTCTAGATCGTCAATGGGGTGCTTGGGGCTCAGGTGAGCGCGGAAGAGGATGTCCTGGGCGATGGCGTTGCCCAATCCGGGGATGATTTGGTCCTGGGTCAGTAGCGCCTTCGCACTGCGCTTCTTTCCGGTCTCGAGGTCGTCGATGACGGTGTCGAAATAGCTGAAGGTGAACTCGGGCTCGACCGGTGTGATCCTCATATCCTTCACATACTGTCTGTCCTGCTCTGCACCCTCCTCGTAGAGCTCCATAGCGCCCCACATCTGCGTGGTCGCGGTCAGAAACGAGCCATCGTCAAAGGTGATGTACAAGTGGTACTTCTTTGGCACCTTGGCCCCCGGGGGATGGAAGAGCACCTTTCCGCCGCATTCCCCGAGCAACAGGACGTACCCGGGCTCGAGCGGAACGAAGAGCCACTTGCCCCTGGCGGTCGCTTTGCCGACAGTCTTTCCCCTGGTCAGCCTCTCAAACTCCTCGTGGCTCCTGTTGTACCAGACGAACTTGTGGGGGCTGTTTCCCAGCGTCCCCCTCAGGATGATCTTTTCCTTCAGTGTACCGTTGAACTGCCTGGACAAGGTGACGAACTCGGGCAACTCGAACATCTCTGGCCTCCTTAACTCCGATCCTTGACTGGACGCAATTCCTCTTCGTAAGTGTCCTTCCGGCGCTCGACGTGCATCCGGGCCTCTTCGTACAGGCGTGTGGCACCGGTGGGATCTTTTGTAACAGGCATCCAAGCGAAACTACCACTACCCGCTATGGGCGGCATCAGCTATCGCCGCGAACGCTTCTGAAGGCAGCCAGTCTGTCGACATGGTTGGCCTCCAGCCCCACAGGTCGTAGCCAATCCTGGCGGGAGACCACATAGGTACATGGTCCATAGGTGTAGACGCGAATCGTGCGTGTTTCTGCTTCCCCTTCTAGTCTGTCCAGCACTTGCTGCAGCATATTGCCCTCGAACGGCGTGTATAGGAAGAATGCCGTACCGTCGCCATAGTCGGCCTGACGTGCATCGGAAAGGACGAAGCTGACCCGCGAAAGACCGAGACCGTGCGCACACCGCCTGGCATATGCCCAATAAGCTGGATCGACCTCCACCCCTTTGGCCCTGACCGCGCTGAGCAAGTTTGCCAGGATGACCACCTGTCCAAGGCCTGAACCGAGGTCATAGAGGACGTCGTGCGCCCGAAAACTGGCCATGTCAACGAGTTCGAAGACGATCCGGGCGGGCGTGGGCTGATAGGGTACCATCTCCGGGCCAGGGGGCGCTGGCTCTCCGGGAGCAGCCCCGGCGAACAGGGCGCCGCTCACCAATGCATCGAGGCTGTCGTAGGTGTCGCGATTCTGAACTCTGTTGGGTCTGCCACAGCCAGCGCAAGCCTCAAACTGGCGCCTCAGTGCCAGGCCCCGAACGGTACCTGAGCGGATGCCCTCGCGCAGCATGTGAAAGAGCCGCTCATCTACGGCTTGCAGCCGGCTTTCAAGTAGCTCCGCGCGTTCCTTCAACACGACGAGTGCCTCAGTCTCGCCATGGGCGACACCCAAGTGATCCACGCGCTCAAGAATGCAACTCTCTATGGCTTCCAGTGCTTCCAGCCTTTGGCCAAAGCCTGCTTCTTCATACAGGGCATCGTCGCGCTCTATGGACTCGAGCTCCGCCCCGATCTGGCGAATCGAACTTATCAACTGGATATTCCCTCCAGCGCCATCTATGGGATCTCCTTGCCGCACGACAGGCTGTCGAGAGGAACTTTGGTTATGCGCCTGGCCTGTGCCCCTCCTGGTTGGCTGAGGACCTTGGGATAAGAGCGGGCGAACCTTGTGGCGCATCCAGGACTGCGCCATCAACAGCCCCCCGCAAAGCGCCCAAAAGTTGCTACGATCACTTTGTCGATAAACTGCACTATCCATGCTATACTGGTATTTGTGTATCTGATCGGCATTCACATTTGCAAACAAAGGAGTGCGACGTGATCTCACCTCACCCCGTGGACCGTTTGATCGAACAGGACACCTTTGCCGAGATGCTGGCCCTTCTGGAGCCAGAGGAACTGCTCATTGCCTGCCTACGGCTGGAAGACCTGTCCAATGAGCAGATCGCCTCTCTCCTGGATATCAGCTCCAAGAGCGTACGCAGTCGCATGGAGCAGGCCATGCAACGGATTGTGGAAGCACTGCCTGAGCTGGCGCCTGTCCTTAGTGGACGGCGCCAGCCAGCCCAGTGCGGCCGGCGACCGCTCGAACGGGGCTGGATCTGTCCATCCATTGGTAGCGAGTCTGACCTGCTGATCGACAGCCCTCAGCAGGGTACAGAAGGAGGGGAATCGTCCTGAGACGACTCCCCAGAGTCTCCTGCTGTGCTGGATCGGTTGGTTAGGGCAGGCTGTCGACCACTTGGAACGTGTCAATGATTTGACCGAACGCATCCACGTCCCTATCGTTGACCAGCTGGGTGAGAACCCAGACTATGAATGTGCCATCTTCTGGTTCAGCGGCGATGCTGGCGATGGTGCTTTGCGCACTCCCACACTCGATGTACAGATCGTAGTAGCCCACGTAGACGCCATCGTCGTACTCGTAGCGTCCATCAAAGGTGCAGTCATCGGAAAAGTCCAGTGCATCGAGCAGGCTGTT
>JASFLR010000092.1:0-8325 GCA_050117995.1 Anaerolineae bacterium | reverse complement strand
GGCGAAGAGCTGCTGCACCTCCGCCAACTGCGTGGCGTTGATGGCATTCTGGCTATCCGGATCCACCGGGCAAGACATGCCACCCACCAGGTATGTCTGCGGGTGGGGATTCTTTGCCCCAAAGATGGCCTGGATGCGGATGACATCTTTCTGCCAGTCCAGCGCCTCCAGGTAGTGGGCTGTCGCCATCAGATTGGCCTCCGGCGGCAGCTTGTAGGCTGGATGGCCCCAATATCCATTGGCCAGGATACCCAGCTGTCCGCTCTCGGCAAAAGCGGTCAACCTGTCCTTGACACCCTTGAAGTAGGCTTCGCTCGATAGCGGCCAATCTGACAGGGATTGGGCCAATGCGGCTGTTTGGGCCGGATCAGCGCTCAGAGCGCTGACGACGTCGACCCAGTCGAGGGCTGTCAGGTGATAAAAGTGGATTACGTGGTCTTGAATATACTGAATCCCCTCCATGATATTGCGGATAAGGCGGGCATTCTCGGGGATCTGGATTCCGAGGGCATCTTCGACTGCTCGCACGGAGCAGAGGGCGTGAACCGTAGTTCACACACCTCATATGCGTTGCGCAAAGACCCATGCGTCCCGCGGATCCCGGTCCCGGAGCACCAGTTCCATGCCTCGAAACATGGTACTCGAACTCCAGGCATCGGTGACCATTCCGCCGTCCGTCTGGGCCTCGATGCGCAGGTGTCCCTCTATTCGGGTTACAGGATCAATTGCAATCTTGGCCATAGTTTATCCCTCCTCCGCAACATCTTCTGAACTTGCAGCTTCTTCACCAGGATGCCTCCTACCGCCTCGGTTCCGAATCGTACTGGCCACGGCGTGGACACCAATGCCAGCTAGCGTTGCACCAGTAAGGGCAAGACCCACCTTGTCGGCGGTCACCTCCACGCCAAACCCGGGAACCTCTGGCAGCCGTTTGTAGAAGGGCGTCATGTTGTCCCAGAAGCCAACCTCAGCACAGCCGACACAGCCGTGTCCGGCGCCGACGGGCCAGTTGGTGCCGTCGTTAAAGCGCACGGTCGGGCAGTTCATATACGTCTCGGGACCTTTGCAGCCCATCTTGTACAGGCACCAGCCCTTGCGGCTCGCATCGTCATCCCAAGTTTCCACATACTGGCCAGCGTCAAAGTGACCCCGCCGCTCGCAGTTGTCGTGGATCCGCTTGCCATAGGCAAATAGAGGCCGCCCAATATGGTCGGTGTCAGGCAACGAGCCATAGGTTAGATAATATACGATGGTCGCCACAGAGTTCACCACGTTGTGGGGGCAGCCTGGGAGGTTGATGATCGGTACGCCCTTGACCACATCGCGCACACCTTTGGCGCCAGTAGGACTGGGCCGCGATGACGGCCACCCTCCCCATGTTGCGCAAGCGCCAACGGTAATCACAGCCGCTGCGTTTCCCGCCACCTCATTGACGATGTCAACCGCACTGCGCCCTCCGATGCAGCAGTAGACACCGTTATCCTTGGTGGGAATAGATCCCTCGACGATGGTGATATACCCACCCTCCTGCACCGTCTGTTCGAGCAGTGCCTCAGCCTGGTGACCAGCAGCAGCCATGATCGTCTCGTGATAATTGAGCGAGATCAACTCCAGGATGATCGTGGCTACTGATGGGTTCGAGGCACGCAAGAAGGTTTCGGTATCCGCGCAGCAGTCCTGGAACTCCAGCCAGACGACTGGCGGCCTCTTGGCC
Organism: Anaerolineae bacterium; assembly: GCA_050117995.1. GTDB lineage: Bacteria > Chloroflexota > Anaerolineae > JAAYZQ01 > JAAYZQ01 > JBFFCR01. Next base: position 6,611 of record JASFLR010000092.1, on the reverse strand, counting down.
GATTCCAGAGCCTGCGCAATCTTGGGCGTCATGCCGGCCGGCAAGGCCAGCGTACCAGCCATGAATGTGCAGAACTTTAGGAAATCCCGCCGGGACACCCCCCTTTGGGCAAGCGCCTGCATTAGACTGCTCTCAGAGTGATTCTCCATATGCATCCCTCCTCCTTTACAACTTGAACAGCCAAAAAAGAGCGACCCTGCAGCCAAGCCATACCAGACTGGCCTCAGACGCCCCACCTACGACGACTATATACGCTAGGCATCCCCCCTTTCTACCATAGGGGGCGCCGCCAAGGTGCAGGCACCGTATGACACAAGCCTGTGTATCTTGACATTCGGGACCAAGGGCTGGGCAATCATAGATCTGATCACAACCGTATATAGTTCATAGCCTGACAACATGTGTCAGGAGGCAGCTCAGATTATTGATTCCAAATCGCAATCGGCCAAAGATCGAGTGGTTAGCCAGTCAGCACATCAGCAGCACTGAATACCCCGTCCTGAATGGCATGTACTACGGGGCGCAGTATATCACACTTTGAATACCTTGTCAAATGACGATTTCCAAGCTTGAAACCCACCACTATCTAGACTTCTCTCTCTTTCCACTTCCCACGGCGGAACCAGATCGCAAAAAGCAGTCCATTGGCCAGATTGGCGACCGCCCGGCCCCACCACACCCCGGTTACGCCGAATCCCAGCCACTGAGACAGGCCATAGGCTATAGGCAATTCCATTCCCCACAGCGTCAGGAGATTGATAGCCATAGCCGGTACCGTATTCCCAGCCCCATCGAAACCTCGCGCCAGCACCACACCCCCCGCACTGGCAATCATCGACCAGGCTACAACATGGACGCACTCGGTGCCAATCGCCACCACCTCGGGCGTGGCATCGAAAATGGCTATCAGCGACGGCGCAAAGATGGTCAGAAATAGCGCCGCCACTGCCATGTAGCCTGCCGCGTAAGCGCTGACCCACCAAGCGCTCCTTTCCGCCCGGCCCGGCTGGCGCGCGCCCAGATTCTGACCCACCAGCGTGCTTGCCGCATTTCCCAGACCGAAGCAGGGGATCAGGGCGATCAGCAACATGCGGTTGGCGACGCCGTACCCGGCTGTAGCGTACGTCCCAAACGCACCCACCAGTGCCACGATGATCAGCCGCGAAGATGAGCGCAAGGTCATCTGTATCGTACTCGGCAGCGAAATGCGGATAATCCGTCCCATCAGCGGTAGATCCGGACGCAAATTGTGCAGGTCGATCCGGATGCGCGCTCGCCCGCTTAATAGGATGCCCAGCTGCAACGCCAGACCCGCGCCAAATCCGAGGACAAAGGCCAGTGCCGATCCCGCCACACCCAATGCTGGCAGTCGTCCCCACCCACGGATCAGGATCGGCTCCAGCACAACCGTAACTCCGGTAGTCAGGAACAACACCCGCATGGCCATTCCCGCCTCTCCTGCTCCACGCAGCATAGCGTTGATGGCGAAAACCAGGATCAGCGTGAATATCCCCGCAAACGAGATACGGAGGTACGCCAGCCCCAAAGGCAGCACCTCGGCATCGGCACCCAGCAGTACCAGCAGCGGCCGGGCCAGGATCATGCCTGTCACAGACAATATCAGCGACATACTCACGCCCAGGAGTATCGTCTGCCAGACAGCATGTTCCGCAGCAGCAGGATCCTTGGCGCCGATCCGGCGCGCCACCACAGCCATTCCGCCGATGCCCAGGCCATTGGCTAAGCTGTTGAGCACCCAACGGATGGTAATACTGATCGTCACCGCCGCCAGCGCTGCCGATCCCAACTGGCCAATCCAATAGGTATCCAGAATCTGAGCGAGGTTCTGGACACCCATTTCCAGTATCATCGGAGGCGCCAGGTACCAGATCGCCCGGTGGATGCTCAGCCTGGTTAGATCACGGCCCTGTGCCCTTGGCGTGCGTGCCATCTAGTGGTGCCTCCCTTGCGCTCTAGATATGTCAATACTGCGGAGCCCGCGCCACCAGAGGCGACACCTCAAGTCAACCGCTCGCCGAAGAAGTAGCGCTCTCTCTGATTCGGTCAGATTCAGAGCAACATCTGCTGACACCAAACCTGCCGAACAGGCCCACAACTTCCTGAAGCTTTCTCTGCCAACAATGAACATACCGGTCGGCGTCTCAGCGACGAGTCTTGATGACCCTCCCATAACACCCCAAACCGGTGCTGAGCCTGACGCAAGCAACGGGCTCTGATGGCCTGGTACTATGGCTCTTCGATCTCCACCCGACCCAGCGAAACACTGTCGCCTACGACCTGTCCATCTGATGACAACAGCGGCAGTCGTTCGCCCGACGAGAGGAGATACATGCCCACCAGTAGTTCGTACTCCCCAGGTGACAAGTCAGGCGGAATCTCCAACTGGTAGGGATCTGCCATGCGCTCTCCTACGTGCCAGCGTGTTGTCGTATATGCGCCTCCCAGTGGCTGGCTGTCAGCCTGAGCCACGGGGCGTCTGTCGACACCTACTAGATGGACAAACACCGTGTAGTCTGCCTCAAAGGTGCCTACGCATTCCCAGGTCAATGTAAGGGGCAGCGTGGTTCCGGCTTTGACCTGGAAAGGCAGGGGGAGATCGTAACCCACCAGCCGCGCTCTGTCGCCCAGATTTCCTTCCTGGACTGTTTGCGAGGGCTCTGGTGGGGGAGGTGGCGCCTGAAGGTTGTAGATTCGTACGTATTCCAGCCCATCGATCCATATCGAGTGCACAGGAGTCCGCTCAGCCAGAACATCCAACAGCTGTTTGGGCATTTCGCGTTGCCATTCATGAATGTAGATCACAGCATAATCCGCATTCAGCAGGTGCTGCAATTCCTCATCGCTGATGTCATGTTCCAGCGGTATGGGGAGAGCTGGGCCCCAGAAAGATTGTGCGAAAACATCCATGTACCAAGAAGCCGGCACCAACGCATGCTTGTTGCTCAGCCCAGTCAGGTACTCTGCTGCCTGGTCCAACCCCTCGCCCCAGCCGATCAGCATCGTTTCAGGGGCCTTGCGGCTTCCTCCCATTAGGGGATTGTAATAGCTGAGGTAGTAGGGAAAGGTACTCAGTGTGCCTGCCGCCTGTACCACAACCACGGTGACCAGCAGCAGCGGAGCTGCATACCTCTTGAGTAGGCGAAATCGCCCGGCCTCGAGCGCCCTGGCGATCGCCACATAGCCTGCCGCGGCGACCAAGTCCAAAGCAGCATATGCGGGCAATAGGTAGCGGTCGAATTTCTTGGCGCCGAGACTCTGCAGAAGCAAAAATGCGACAGCAAAGATCACCAATCCCACAACCGCCTGCCGGGCCCTAAAACGCTCTAGCGGCCTGCGCTTGAGAACAAAGCCTGCGCCTGCCACAAGCAGACCTGCGAGCACAACCGGTGTGCTTCGCCAGAGATAGGTGATTGGGTAGAATGAGAAGAGATCGATCTTACCGTCAGGATATATCCGGCCGTTGAAGAACAGGCGGTTCTCGTGCCCGCCAGCCGCGTGACTAAGCGCAGGCTCGACCACCTTGGACAGAGTGCCAATGGGATCCACCCACATAGCAGGCCAGAGTGCCAGGATGGTGGCAAACGCAACGACACCCAGGACGAGTAGTGGCCACACCAATTGCCAGGCCACCGCCAGTAGATCGGTGCGCGAGTTGCCGGACCTACGGGTCCAACCATCAAGCATCGCCACCAATATGATGGCCGGAACGGCAAAGACCGCCGTAGATCGCGTCAACCCAGCAAGGCCGAGCGCAATGCCAGACACCAGCAGGGCTGATAGCCGCCGCCGCTGCAAGTAGCTCAAGAACGCGAGAAGCGCCAGCAGCAGGAGACTGCCGGTCAGTGCATCGAGATGCAGAAACCGCGAATGCGCCACGTGAAATGGATCAAAGGCAATCAGCAGGGTGCCGGCAAAGGCGACCAAGGGGCTCAAAAGCTCTCTGGCGTAGACAAAAGCCAGAACTATGGCCAAAGTGTTTGCCAGGACCATAAAGAGTCGCGCCGCCACGAGCACGTCAACTATCTTGTACACCTGGTTCTGTACCGTAACCACGCGGCCGTCAGAATTCAGTTCGCTTTGCCGGGCTTCGGGTAAAATGAGCTGGAGCGACAGGATCCCTGCGCTGCCAGCCCACATCACCGTGACACCTGGATGCTCCAGCTTGAACGTGTTGGCAAAATCCCCTTGGACTAGGTCAGAGTAAAAGCTTGCGGAGTGACGGACCCAAGTGGGCTCGTCGGCAGTGATAAAGCGGTCGAGCTCGAGAAGGCGCGGCAATCCCACAGCCACAACCAGAATCAAAACGGGGAGAACCCTGCCCCACACACTTGAGCGGCCCAACCTCGTTTCGCCACTGGGTGTCTCTTGGCGATGCCTAGCTGCACACATTTCATTTCTCCAAGACAGAAGAGGGCTGGAAATTCTGGATTATTATGTACGCAGACACCGATCTACGCAAGTTGCTGTTTGTAGCGGGGTGAGCCTAACCATGGGATACACATTCGAGCTGGTCAACCATAGGATCGAAACAAGCTCCAACGCGAAACCGGGAGCTCTCCCCTGAAGAGCCCCCGGTCGGTCCAGAACGTGCAATCAGATCACAAGTTACGTTCGCCTGGCACGCTTGGCCTCCAGCTCTCGATCCAGCTCCCTCTTGATAAGAACGAGTGCCACGATGGTGATCAGAATAACTGCCAGAGATATGATCATCCCCAGGCGGCGTGTATCCAACCCGGCAAGCGCTTCCTCAGCAGAGGCTGTTACCTGCTGGCTAATCGTTAGCGACTCCTCGGCCTTGGCTTCGATCTGCTCCAGGTCGACAGTGTGCTGCAGCGCACGCGACTCGATCAGCGGAGTTTGGGCCCGTTGCAGCAGCTCCTCCTGTTCGGCCATAATCAGCCGCTTCTCGGTAGCCAGGGCAATAACATCCTCCGCTTCCTCAAAGGCCTCGTCAGCCTCTGTAAGCGCCTGATACATCGCCTCAGCCTGAGTATTGGCCTCTGAGCCAGCCGGATGGCAACTTGCGCAACGCCCCGCCTCAGTTCCGACAAATAGTTCGCGCGTCGCCGGCATGACTTCATGGATGCCGTGGCAGGTAACACAGCGCGGGGCTGCCTCTCCTGTCATCCCTGTGCGGTGCGCCCCTTGCTTGTAATAGTCCTCGGTGGTCGCGTGACACTGCCCGCACACATTGGCCACCTGCTGGAATCCGGGCGGCGCCGCGCCATGCTTCCCGTGACAAACCGAGCAGGTTGGCGCACGCAGGTTTTGCTCCTCAAGCAAGGCCACGCCGTGCACGCTCTCCTGATACATAGCAAACTGATCAGCAGAGAGGTCATAGGTTGCCATCAGCGATTCATCAGAATGGCAGCCAGCGCACATAGCTGGCTCGTTGCTCGGATAGACATCCGAGGCAGGATCCGTAGTCTTTAACACGCGATGTCCATCGTGGCAATCAAAGCAAGTAGCCACATTCGTATCGCCTTCCAACAACGCCTGCCCGTGTTGGCTCTGCCAGTACTGGTCGAACTGATCGGTCGGCAAGCCGTAGGGCCGCATGAGGTCTACCCGGCTATGACACGAGCCGCAAAGACCTGGAATCCGCTCCTTCGGAAGCGGCCCCAGATACCCGGCCTCGGGAGACATGGCATCCTCAGCATCCTCCTGCGTTGGATCGCCGCCATGGCAGCTCACGCAGCCTACACCCTGTTGGGCATGCACGCTCGCCGCCCAGTCTCCGGTGATCTGCTCATGTATGCCGCCCAGTTCCTCATGACAAGAAATGCAGCTATTCTCCTCGAACATCACTGGTTCGTGGATGGGTGTCGGCACAACCTCAATCGATGGCGGGAGCGTCGCTGTAGGCCCCACCACAGGTGTTGCCTCTTCACCGCCAACCTGGTGACACACCAGGCAGCTGGTGCTCTCCCGGCCCTCGTGATCTGCTGGGAAAGGTTCCACCGAGCCCGTAGCATGGCATACCAGACAATCCTCACGTCCCTCTATGGTATGCGGTATTGGCGTGATAGATTCCGAAACATCGACCTGGTGGCAAGCCAGGCAGAGTTCGTTTCCCCGCCCTTCGTGATCTTCCGGAAAGGCATACGCCTGATCCAGATCGTGGCACGCCAAGCAGTCCTCCGCCCCCTCCACAGGGTGGGGCACCGTCGGGAACTCCTGCAAAGTGAGACCATAGGCCGAAGCCGCAACAACTAGCAAAGCAACTAATACTACAAATCCTGCAAAGATCCGCGACATACGCATGGCCCTCTCCTCCCTAGCTGTACCAGCCCCAGATCGACAGCGCCACAAAGATCGCCAGGATCAACGCAGTGACGACCATCGCTGTTTTGCGGTTACGTGGATGCCGTTCTGGCTTGCGGTCCAGAAAGGGCAAAACGATCAAAAGCACAATGCCGATCGCAGGAATGACGATACCCGCCAGTCCAGCCGCCAGACCGGGGCCAAGGACGAGGGAAGGTAATTTGATGAATTGGTAGATCCACAAAAAGTACCACTCCGGCTTGATGTGTTGTGGCGTATTGAGGGGATCCGCCTTCTCCTCCAGCCCCACAGGCAGGAGGGAAACC
>JASFLR010000091.1:0-8329 GCA_050117995.1 Anaerolineae bacterium | reverse complement strand
AGTGCCCGCTCGATCTTTTCTTCCACCTTGCGGGACGCCGTGCCCCCCTTGACTGATGCGGCGGAGCGGACGACGTCCTCCGCCTGCAACAGCAGGTCCTCCGCGTCGGGGACGTAGACGAAGCCATGGGTGATGATGCGGGGCTTGCCCACGATCTTGCCCGCCTTGCGGTCGTAGCGGGCAACCGCGGTCACGAAACCGCTCTGCGCCAGGTCGTCCCGCTGGTTCATGACGGTTGGCCCCACTTCGCCCACCAGCGAGCCATCCACAAACACATAGTCGCCAGGGACCCGCTCTCCGATCGTCATCCGCTCCCCATCAAATATCAGCGGATAGCCATTTTCGACCACAGCGATGTCCGTTTTGGCGATGCCCAACTCGTGGGCTAACTTGGCGTGCTGTACCAGGTGTCGCAGCTCTCCGTGGACAGGCACAAAGAAGCGCGGGCGGAGCAGGTTGATCATTAGCTTGAGCTCCTCCTGGCTGGCGTGTCCCGAGACGTGCGCCTGGGCCGAGTGACCGTAATACACGTCCGCTCCCTTCTGAAAGAGGCGGTTGATCACACTATAGGTCGTTTCCTCGTTGCCGGGAATGGTGTGCGAAGAGAGCACCACCGTGTCGTATTCCTGGATACTCAGCGAGCGATGGCTTCCCGTCGCCAGCCGGTTTAGGACCGCCATCGGTTCACCCTGGGAACCCGTGGTTATGATGATGACCTTCCGGGGTGGGAGCTTGTCGATCTCGTTGAGATCGATCAGCATATCATCCGGGATATCCAGATAGCCCAGCTCGCGGGCCATCGTGGTATTTTCGACCATACTCCGCCCGGCGATGGCGATCTTGCGGTTGTGTAGTGCTGCTACATTCACGACCTGTTGGACGCGCGAGATCAGCGACGAAAAGGTGGCGATGATCAGCCGGCCCGGTGCTTCGCGCATGATCTGGTGAAACGCATCGTCCAGAGCAGCCTCCGAGGGCGTGGACCCGGGTTGATCCGCGTTCGTGCTGTCCGATAGCAGCGCCAGCACGCCACGACCACTGAACTCGGCCAGCTTGGCCTGGTCTGTGGGCCAGCCATCGACCGGAGTGTGGTCGAGCTTGAAATCGCCGCTGTGTACAATTAGGCCCGCCGGGGTAGTGATACCCAACCCCACCGAATCGGGGATCGAGTGGCAGACGTGGTAGGGCTCGATGGTAAAGGGTCCGATGCTGATCGCATCGCCTGCGGAGTAGGTGTGCAGGGTCGCCTGCTCCAGCATCCGCTCCCGCTTGAGCCTGACCTCGATCAAGCCCCGTGTCAGACGGGTAGCATACACCGGCACATTGAACTCGCTCAGGAAATGGGCCAGCCCGCCGATATGATCCAGGTGCCCGTGTGTGACGAGGACGGCGCGCAGGTATTCCTTCTTGTCGCGCAGATATTCCCAATCGGGGAGGATATAGTCCACCCCGAGCATATCAGATTCCGGGAACATCATTCCCGCGTCGATCACGATGATATTGCGGCCATATTCGACGATCGTCATATTCTTTCCAACTTCCCCCAGGCCGCCCAGGGGCATGATACGTAATTTTGCAGTCAGTTTTGCTCTCCAAACAGAGGTGAAATCAAATCCCTACCTGAAGCAGTAGTATATAGAGGCGCGGACCAGAACAAGCCCGGTCCGCGCTCATGTTGATCCAATTGTAGATGCTGTCGCCTATCCTTCAGCGACCGGCACTCCTACCAACGGGGTCCACGGTCGCGTTCGGGCCGTGGCTTGGCCTTTTCGACCTTGATCTCCCGTCCATCGATCTGCTTGTTGTTCATCCCGCTCATGGCCTCTTCGGCAGCTTGCTCTGTCGACATCTCGACGAAAGCAAAGCCTCTCGATCTGCCCGTATAACGGTCGCTGATCAGCCGGACTGATTCAGTCTGGCCGAACTCATCGAACAGCGTTCGCAGCTTCTCTTCGGTCGTTTCGTAACTCAAGTTCCCAACGAACAGGTTCTGGGTCATGAATTCTTTTACCAGCCCAGCACAGCTACGTCGGCTGCCTGCAGGCCCTTCTGGCCCTGCTCGACGTTGAACTCAACGCTCTGACCTTCTTCCAGGTTCCGGAAACCGTCGCCCCGGATTGCAGAGAAGTGGACAAAGACGTCAGGTCCTTCCTCCCTCTCGATAAACCCAAAGCCCTTGGATCCATTGAACCACTTGACGGTTCCAGTTACTCGTTCAGACATTCTTCACCTCTTGATTTTTTGTTAGGAGGAAGGTGGAGCTGGCGCTCAGTGCATACAAAAAGCACCCAGACTGGTAAGCCTGGGTGCTCAACATCTATGGTGATCGAACCAGATTCTTACTTCATCCTACGCCAATATCTTACCACACTCACCCAGGACTGTCAAATCGCTGCACAGGCATGGCAGGACACGATTCCAGCGGGTGCGTAATCGTTTTGTCAGTGACTTGACAGCCGAATTATCCGAACTGGCCTTTGTCGCCCGAAACCAGGCTGGAGTGGTCGATCTTGTCTCAATCAGGCTGCCAATGCTGGATATCTGTGATGGCATTCATAATATCCTGACAATTCAATGACGCACCCGGGCCCGTCCCGGGCTGCTACGGCAAAGATCGGGAGATTTGTCTTTCCTCTGAACTATGGTATAATAGCCCGCGCTCTGCCCGCTCGAACCGTGCGGTCGCGTCACCGCTGTTGTGCGCTGAGGCTCTTTGACCTCAGCGCAATACTATGTCGCAGCGGGAATGAGCTAGGGAGGTATAATGAACAATCCGAGAACGCGAGTGATTGTCCTGGTGGTTGCGGCGGTTGCGGTGATAGCAGTCCTGGTCGCTGGCATCCTGGCCTGCAGGAGCGGTATGCTGCTTGCCCGCAACGAGGTCACTTCTACTCCCACCAAGACACCCAAGCCAACCTTCACGATGACATCTACACCAACCAACACCTCTGTCCCGACCGACACCCCAACGCCGACCAACACGGCTACTCCAACGCCCGAGGCCACAAACACGCCCATCTTTTACACCGCCACGCCGACGAACACGCCAACCGCCACCGACACCCCAACACCTGCACCCACCGCCACGCGCCGGCCACCCACCAGAGTACCAACGCGCAGGCCAACAGCAACCAAGGCCCCGCCCACCAACACACCGGCTCCACAATTTGCGTGGAATGGAGTGCCTGCTGGCACCTTCTCCAACTGCGGCTTGACGCAATTCATGGGCCTTACCCTTGACCGAAGCGGCGGCGTGGCTGGCGACATCGTCATACACTACTGGACCGACGGGTGGGACGGCGCCTGGGCGGTATCGGAATGGGTGGTGAACCCAGGCTATCCTGGCGAAGGCGATGAAAAGAACTGGGACGGCGTTATCAACAATACTGCGGTAGCAGGCACTTGGTATGCCTGCGTGGTCCCGCAACAGGGAAGTTGGGACTGTATCTCCAACAGGATGGTCTTTACCAGTGTGGCGACACCTTGCGAGCCAGACAGCGGAGGAGTCCAGATATTCCGTATTGTGTTCCAAAAGAACTAAAAGCGCGCTGCAACGGCCCGAGTTGCAAGGCAAACAATCCCGGGCCAGACTGCGCATCCAATAGCGACATCCATCAGGCCGGGCCCGCGGGCCCGGCCTTTGTTAATAGTCGCGTGCGCCCCATCACCCCACAGGCTCAGCACGACTCTCGACATGCTGGCTACTGGTGGATGGGCGTAGACACGTACTGGCTATGATGTCCACAGGAGAATCGGCATGACCCGTAGGATCATTGCAGGCGCGTTTCTGTCAATCGCCGCCTTGCTGTGGACCTACACAGTCCGCGCACAGGAACCGACTACGGCAGAGATCTGTTTCTACCGAAATGGTCAGCCTGCACCGGCGACGCGCGATGTCGACCTCAGCGGCATGACCCAATCCGACGCCGCGCTGCTCCTGCTGGAATTGCTCGAGGGCCCCACGAGCGACGAACAGGCAGCGGGCCTGACCTCCCCACTGCCTCCTGGCACCGAGCTCATCGCTGTTACAGTCTCGGGCGACCAAGTAGTGGTCGACCTGCTGATACCCCTCGATTTCCTGGAAACCGAGATTGACCCATACATCACCGACGCTATCGTCGAGCAGATCGTGCGCACGCTGGAGCCCTTGGGCCTGCTCCACTTCCAGGTCCGTGCCGCGGACGAGCACGGTGACATGGTGCCAGTATCCAGCTTTTTGCGGATCCCGCCTCTACCTGAGCCGATCACCCCGGACAATGATGAGCCCCTGCCCGCCAGCCCTGCCCCTGTATCGAGATATGCAGGACAGCCCCCAGCCTTTGGGCAGGGGCAGCCACAGGGTGCCCTGAACGGGACAACAGCCTGGCTCAGCGCCGGACATGGCTGGTACTGGGACGGCTCGAAATGGACTACCCAGCGCTTCAACTACAACGATACAGGCATCGTCGAGGATCTTGCCAACGCCGAGGCAGTCAACTACTATCTCGCCCGCTATCTGTGGAACGCCGGTGCGAGTACCTGGCTCGTCCGCGATTGGGGCATGAACGAACACGAGATCATCGTCGACAACGAAGACGGCGCGCCAGGCTATAGCACCACGGGAGCCTGGGCGACCAGCACCACCCCAGGCTATGATGGGGGCACCTACCAGTGGACCAGCACCTACGATACCCGCACCGCCACCGCAACCTGGACGCCCGACCTGCCCGAGGCAGGCTGGTATCCCGTCTGGGTCTGGTATCGGCACTACCCTAATCGCCCCTTTGACGCCCGCTACGAGATCCACCACGCCGGTGGCATGACTCCGATCAGCATCTCCCAGGAGGTTCACGGCATGACCTGGCGCTACCTGGGTGAGTTCTACTTCGAGGCGGGCACCGCCGGGCACGTGACCCTGATCAACCAGTCCGATGAATACGATCCCAGCCAGGCCGTCATCGCCGACGCCATGCGTTTTGGCGGCGGACCGGGCAGCATTGAGGAGTCGGGCACTACCAGCAACCAGCCCCGCTGGGAGGAAGCCGCCAAGTATTGGGCCATGTACCAGGGAGCACCCGAAGAAGTCTACACTGACGACGACGGCGACACGAACGACGTCATCGCCCGTCCCCGTTACGCCGAGTGGGAGGCTGCCAAGGGATATCCGGGCGAAGGCGAGAATTCGGTATTCATCTCCTGGCACACCAACGGCTTCGACGGCACAATCACCGGTACCGAGAGCTACATACACAGTACCGAGCCCACTACCGGCAGTGTAGCGCTCCAGGATTGGGTTCACGCCGAGCTGATCTCTGACCTGCGCGCCGCCTGGGACCCTGCTTGGGTGAACCGCGGACAGAAGAGCGCGGACTTTGGCGAACTGCGCGAGCTATCTACCATGCCCGGCGTGCTGCTGGAGATCGCGTTCCACGACAGCACTAGCGACGCGGACGCCTTGCGGGAGCCCAAGTTTCGCCAAATTGCGGCCCGCGCCGTCTATCAGGGCATCGTCAAGTACCAGGCTCAGCGGCTCGGCGTGCCTGTCCATCTTCTGCCCGAGCCGCCAGAACGGTTGACCGCCCGCAACACCGGCCCCGGCGAGGTCACCCTCACATGGGCGCCGTCCCCATGCTGCAACGGCGTGGTCGGCGATGCCGCTACGGCCCACAAGGTCTACCATAGCACCAACGGGCGGGGATTCGATAATGGCGTGGTGACCAGCGACACCAGCCTTGCCGTGAGTGGCCTGCCAGCGGGCTCGATCCACTTCTTCCGGGTGACGGCCCTCAACGACGGGGGCGAATCGTTCCCCACGCCCGTGGTCGCGGTACGCACGCCCGTCACCGGGCAGGCGGTCGAATTCCTCATCATCGACGGTTTTGACCGGCTGGACCAGACGGCCATGATCCCCCAGTGGGAGAGCAACACCCTCGGCACCGTGCAGCGTATGTTCCTGGAGCGGATGAATCGCTTTGATTACGCCGTCGAGCATGGTCAGGCCCTGAGCGCCTGCAATAGGGCCTTTGACGGTGCTGACAACGAAGCGGTCGAAGCCGGTGATATGGCCCTTGCTGGCTACCGAGCCGTGGATTGGTTCACCGGCGAGGACTCGGTCGCCGATGCCTCCCTCAGCGACGTCGAACGGGGCCTGCTGGGCGACTACCTCGACGGCGGCGGCAATCTACTCATCTCCGGGGCAGAGATCGGCTACGACCTGGTCGAGTACAATCGCGACCCGGCCTTCTTCCGGGATTATCTGCGCGCCGAATACCGGGGCGACGATGCGGGAACCTATCAATTCACAGGGGTGGCCGGGAGCATCTTTGAAGGTCTGGCGGGTAGCTTTGACGACAGCACCTTCGGTACCTACGATGTCGGCTATCCCGATCGGGTGGCCCCGCTAGCCGGGTCCGCATCAGCGCTGACCTATGCCGGGGGCACAGGGGACGGGGCGGCAGTCAGCTACGATAGAGATTTCGGCGTCGTCTATGTTGGCTTCCCGCTGGAGACCGTCACCGATCCGTCTGTCCGGGCTGACTTGGTGTGCGCCGCCGCCGAGCACCTGGTGCCACCCGTTCAGCCCATCGAAGGCGTGGCGCGCATCATCAATCCCGGCTTCGAGCAAGGGCTCGTCCAATCAGCCTGGCAGGCCACAGCTTCCGACGACAACCCAGTCTTTACCACTTCGGCCAGCCTGCCCGCGTATGTGCAGCCACACAGCGGCGACTGGCTCGCCTGCATGGGCGGCCTGACGCCTGATCTCAGCGCGACCGCCGCGTTGACCCAGACCGTCGCCCTGCCCTCCGGCGATCCGGCAGCCACCTTGAGCATTGCAACCTTTGTCCACCCCGGGGGCACCACACCGCATGATGACAAACTGTCTGTCCGCGTCTACGATCTCACCGGTACGCTCCAGGTCGAGTTGATAGCCTTGACCGGCCAATCACCAGCCGATGCCTGGCATATTGCCCAATTCGACCTGAGCGCATTCAGCGGGCAGACCGTCCAGGTTGTGATCGGCGCCCTCACGTCCGGGACCGCATTCTTTGTGGATGACGTCAGCCTGCTCACTGCCGGAGCCTCCGGCCCGGACGAGTTCCGCGCCCTCTGGGTAGACGCTTACCGTCCCGGCATCAAGAGCCGCAGGCAGATCGATGAACTGGTGGAGACCGCTCAGGCTGGCAACTTCAACGCGCTGATCGTCCAGGTCCGCCGCCGCGGTGACACCTACTACCCTTCAGAGTTCGATCCCTGGGCGCCTGATGCCGATCCCTCCTTTGACGCGCTGGCCTATCTCATCGAGCGCGCCCACGACGCAGGAATCGAGGTGCACGCCTGGGCTACTACCCTCGCTATCTGGGGCGGCGACACTCCTCCTGCTGAGCCAAGCCACACCTTCAACGTTCATGGATCCGGTGCCTTCGGGCGCAACTACTGGTTGATGACCAGCAATACCGGGGACGAGCAGGCTGACAGTCTGTACTGGCTCGATCCCGGTCACCCAGACGTGGTGGAATATACAGTAGCTATCTATGCCGAGCTGGCGACCAGGTACGACCTTGACGGGCTGCACCTGGACCGGGTGCGGTACGCCTGGCAGGAATGGGGCTACAACCCCACGTCTCTCGCCCGTTTTCTGGCGCAGACAGAACGCACCGATGTGCCCCCGCCAACAGACGAGCAATGGCTCCAGTGGCGGCGCGATCAGGTGACGGCCCTGGTGCGCAAGATCTACCTCACCGTAACGGCCATCAAGCCGCAGTTGCAGGTCAGCGCAGCGCTTTCAGCCGCCGGTTGGCCGCCGACCGACACCTATCCGTGGGAAACCCGTACACCGTATACCCATCAACTCCAGGACTGGCGAGCGTGGCTTGACGAAGGCATCCTCGACCTCGGATTGACCATGACCTACAAGGACGACGATACCTACGAAGTCGCATTCAACAACTGGATTACCTGGCAGAAGGAACACCAGTATGGGCGGGGGGTGGCCGTCGGCACAGGCCTGTACCTGAACACTGTACCGGACAGCATGTCCCAGTGGCTCCGCGTGCGCCAGCCTTCCCCGTTGGGGTACCACGCCCTGGGTATCTCTGGCTACAGCTATGGCACGCCCAGCAACGACGGCACGCCGCGCAGGTCCTTCATCAATACCGCCGTGACCGAGGTCTTTACCCAGACCGCACATACCCCGTTCCTGGACTGGAAGGATGCGCCTGAGTTAGGCCACCTCATGGGCACTCTGATCCAAGCTTTTCCCTGCCCCGGCATGAGCCTGGACGGCTACTCCCTGACCCTGAATGGCCCCACGAGCCGTCAGATGCTCTCCGACGGGAACGGATGGTTCGGC
>JASFLR010000090.1:0-8337 GCA_050117995.1 Anaerolineae bacterium | reverse complement strand
TCCGCCGGCTGGGTTCCCGGTATTCGGGCCTGGTGGCCATTGCCACTCTGTTGGTTGTCCTCGGCTTCTTTACCGTGCGCTTTGCCTGGATGGCGGCCTATATCAACTATGACTATGCCACCGAGCTTTTGTTCTACGCGCACGGCGCTCCTGACGTGGTCCCCACCATGGACGAAATCGCCGAGATCTCGGAGCGTACCGTCGGCGACAAGATGATACAAGTCGCCTACGACAGCGACGTCTCCTGGCCCCTGGAATGGTACATGAGGGAGTACCCCAACCGCCAATTCTACGGCGAAACGCCCACCCGGGAAAAACTCGACGTCCCGATCGTAATTGCCGGTTCCAAGAACGACGACAAGGTCCAGCCCTTCCTCGGAGACCGCTACTATCGCTTCAAGAGGCGGCTGGTGTGGTGGCCCAACCAGCAGTACATGGATCTTACCTTCGAGCGCGTCCGCGACATTCTGACCTCGCCGGAGAAGCGCGAAATCCTGTGGAAGATCCTGTACTTTCGCGAATATCCGCGCACGACCGATGACTGGTATCACGTGCACAACTTTTACTACTACGTGCGCAAGGATGTGGCCCAGCAGCTATGGGACTTTGGTGCCGTGCCTGCGGATGCCATGGAGTTGCCGCCCAATCCGTACGTCGAGGCCCTCGTTGATCTCGGCGTGGCGGGCTCGTGGGGCGACGTTGGCGTCGAGCCAGGCCAGTTCAACCACCCGCGGGGTGTGGCGGTAGGGCCGGATGGCAACGTCTATGTGGTCGATTCCGACAACCATCGCGTGCAGGTCTTTGACGCTGGTGGCAACCTCCTTCGCCAGTGGGGTAGCCAGTGCAACCTGGCTGGTCCGCAGACCTGCGTAGACCTTGACGGCGAGGGGCCCATGGAGGTCGGCGATGGGCAGTTCCAGGAGCCCTGGGGCATCGCTGTCGCTGAGGATGGGCGCGTCTACGTCGCCGACACCTGGAACCACCGCGTGCAGGTGTTTGACAGCGATGGCACCTTCCTGTCCAAGTGGGGTTCCTACGGGCAGACTTTGAGCGACATTGGGCTTCTCTACGGCCCGCGCGACGTCGCCGTGGATGCACAGGGGCGCGTCTTTGTCACGGACACGGGCAACAAGCGCGTCATGGTCTACGACCAGGATGGCAACTACCTGGCTCAGTGGGGCAGCGAGGGCTTTTTGCCCGGGGATTTCTCCGAGCCAGTCGGCATCGACGTGGACGCTGAGGGCAACATCTATGTAGCTGATACCTGGAATCAGCGGATCCAGGTCTTTGATCCCGACTTATCCTACCTCTACGAGTGGACCGTGGATGCCTGGTACGGGGAGTCAGTGGTGAACAAGCCCTACCTGGCGGTGGATGCTTTGGGGCGGGTCTATACCACCGATCCCGAGGGGTACATCGTCATCGTGTTTAACGCGGACGGCGAGCTCCTGGCTACCTTTGGCCGCTATGGCTTTGACGAGGGATCCTTCAGCCTGCCCACTGGCATCGACGTGGACGCTGGCGGCTACATCTACGTCACCGACACCAATGGCCAGCGGACTGTCAAATTCGAGCCGCTGCCCTAGACACCGAAACGGCTGGCCTGGAGCCAACGCCCTGGGCCAGCCGCCTTTACTACGGAGCGCTAGCGAGCATGCTGAGCTTGTCGAAGCATGCTCGCTATACAAAACAATTCCCTGCAAAAGACCTGCCTGCCGCTACGCGCCCTTACCCCAGTTGGTCTGGCGTAAATCCGTGGGGCAGCAACTCCTCAATGGTAAACGTCGTGCTATTTCCGTCCAGGTCAGCCACGATCACCCGCAGCTCGCCCTCGCTCCCGGCAAACTCGCGCAGTACCTGGCGGCAGGCACCGCAGGGCGTGGCGCCGGTCGCGGTCACTACGGCGATAGCCTCGAACTCACGCTCGCCTTCCGACACTGCCTTGGCGACCGCAGCGCGTTCTGCACAGATGGTCAGGGGATAGGCTGCATTCTCTACGTTGGCGCCAGTGTACACCTTGCCCGAGCGGCCCAGCAGCGCGGCGCCCACCGGAAAGCCCGAATAGCGAGCATACGCGTGCTCGCGAGCCTGTTGCGCCAATTCTGTCAATTCCTTGTCGGTCATCGTTAGTGTGCCTTCCCGTTGCCATTGCCGTTCCGCCAGAAGAAGGGCCCATTCTCTTCTTCCTGTGATTCCTCAACCACCGCCTGTGGGCGAACCTCCACACGGACTTTTTTGATGCGCCGGCCTGCCACAGACTCGACTGTGAAATCCATGTTGTCAAAGGCCACCTGGTCGCCAACGGTAGGCACCTTGCCCAACTCGGTGTAGATAAAGCCGCCCAGCGTATCGCTGTCCCCGGTGGGCAGCGATACATCCATGAGCCGGTTCAGATCGTCCAGGTCGACCCGGGCGTCGAATACATACTCGGTGTCGCTGATGAATTCGACGTACGGTTCCTCAGCGTCATACTCATCCTGGATCTCGCCGACAATCTCTTCCAATAGGTCCTCGATGGTTACCAGGCCAGCCACGCCGCCATATTCATCCACCACGACTGCCATATGCACTCTGCGCTGCTGCAGATCCGGCAGCAGATCGCTGGCCTTCTTGGTCTCCGGGATGAAATAGGCCTGCCGCAGGATACTCTTGAGGGGCACGTCACTCCGGCCCTGGCGTAGGTACGGTAGCAGATCTTTGGCGTAGAGGAGGCCCTGCACATTGTCGATCGTCTCTTCGTATACCGGGATGCGCGAGTGACCGGCCTCCATGATCGTGTCCAGTGCCTCGAGCATCGGCGTGCGAACATCGAGCGCCACCAGATCGATGCGTGGCACCATGACCTCCCGGGCCAGCGTGTCCCCCAGCTCAAAGATGGAGTAGATCATCTCCTTTTCCTCTTCCTGGATCACGCCTTCTTCCTCGCCGGCGTCGACCAGGGTTTTGATCTCCTCCTCTGTGACAAAGGGCATGTCGCCCCGGGGTTCCGCGCCAAAGAGGCGCGAGATGACGTTACTGACCCACACCATCAGGTGAACCACGGGCATGGCGACGATCGAGATGACCGCCAGCGGAGGTGCCAGCCACAGGGCCAGTCGCTCGCTATACTGCACCGCGATCGTCTCCGGGACCAGTTCCGCAAAGATGAGCATAAGCATGGACGCCGCAAAGACAACCAGCACAAAGGCAATCGGGTAGCTTGTTTCCCCGAGCCACGGCTCCATGACCTCAGCGAGTTGTGGCGCCGAGACGATAGCCACCACGCCACCGGCGAAAAAGCTGGTCAGCATCTTGCCCAACTGCGCCGTCGCCAGCAGGCGACCAGCATCCTCGGCCAGGCGCTCGGCTGCCCGGGCAGATCCGATGCCCTCTTCGATCAACTGCCGCAGCCGGGGCTTGTTTACATTGACCAGGGCAGAGCGCGCCATGGCCAAAAAGCCGTTGACTACCATCAATACCAGGAGTAAGATAATCTCAGCCGTGGTCACGGTCTTTTACCTCCGGCTCTTTTTCGTCGGCCGTGGGACGGGCCTTTGCAGGTACGCCATAGGCCACGCTGCCCGCCGGTACATTGCGGGTCACCACTGAACCAGCGCCCGTCGTGGCGCCCTCGCCTATCTCCACAGGGGCCACCAGCATCGTGCCGCTGCCGATAAACGCCTGAGCGCCGATGGTGGTTCGATGCTTGCGCTTGCCATCATAGTTGCAGGTAATAGTCCCCGCGCCGATGTTGGCGCCAGCCTCCACCGTCGCGTCACCTACATAGCTAAAGTGGCCCATTTTGGCGCCAGGTCCCAAGGTCGCGTTCTTTATCTCGCCAAAGTTCCCCATATGTGCACCCTTGGCCAGGTGCGCGCCCGTGCGCAGGTGGCCAAAGGGTCCCACGTCGCTGTTCTCTTCCATGGTGGCCTGTTCCACGACCGATAGTTCCACCCGGCAGCGGTCGCCGATCTCCGAGTCGCGGATCACCGAGCTAGGCCCGATGGTGCACCCCTGGCCGATGCGGGTCTGACCTTGCAGATAGGTGTTGGGCCAGATCGTTGTGTCGCTCCCGATCTCCACCCCTGCGTCGATGTAGGTTGTCTCCGGATGAACCAGCGTCACACCTGCGGCCATCCATCCCAGGTTGATGCGCCGTCGCATCTCGGCCTCTCCCTGAGCGAGCTTGATCCGTTGATCCAGGCCGATCACTTCCAGGGGGTCGGCCACTGCCCAGGCGGTCACTGTCTCACCTTGGGCTCGCGCAATGGCCACTAGGTCGGTCAGATAGTATTCGCCCGCTGGGCTCTTTTCGATATCTTCCAGGTTGGGCCACAGCCATTCGTCGCGGAAGCAAAAGATGCCGCTGCTTACCTCGTCGATGGCTTTTTGCTGTGGCGTGGCATCCCTTTCCTCGACGATGGCCAGCACCGTGTCTGTGTGGGCTGCGCGCAAGATCCGCCCGTAGCCGGTCGGGTCCGCTGGGCGCGAGGTGAGGACCGTCACTGCTGCGCCCACTTTCTCGTGATGGCCCACCACCTGTCGCAGCGTCTCGGGCTGGATCAGCGGCGTGTCGCCGTAGAGCACCAGCACCGTGTCGGCCTTGCCCGCTGCGCTCTGCGCCTGTTGCACAGCGTGGCCTGTACCGAGTTGTACCTCTTGGGTCACAAAGGTGATCCCCTCGCCCGCAGCGCTGCGCACGAGGTCGGCTCTGTAGCCGACGACCACGATCAGGTTCTCAGGTTCCAGGGCGCGGGCGGCGTCGGTCGCGAAACGGACCATGGGCCTGCCAGCCAGGGGGTGCATGACCTTCGGCAGATCGGAGTTCATGCGCACGCCCTGGCCTGCCGCCAGTACGACAATTGTCAAACTCAATAGGTTACTCCTCGTTTGATTAGTGGGGCAGGGAACGCAAAACGACCCAGACAAACCCGGCAGCGTCGGCCGCAAGATTTATCTTGGTCGTCCGCAAAGCGTTTAGTATGGCTGCTTGAATGAGGGTCAGGTCCCTCAGAGGTTGCCTCGTCCATCCAGTCCTGGCCCTGCTGGGCCTGATTCCGTCACAACATGATTTACGGTTTAGTGCTTGCCATTCTAGCACACTCGAACGAATTCTGCAAGTCACCCATAATGCACAGCCACGCCAACCGCTGGGCCATCTCGCCTGCGGCAGTTGAGCTACCTACAGTTCGTACCTGTCACCTTCACGGGCCAGCATCACCGGGCCGGGGAACTCGGCAGCCTGCAACCGCCACGCCTCCAGGTTCACGCCGCGCACCGGATAGTGGATGAGGGCCAGGCGCGCAACCCCGGCCTCCCGGGCCACTTCAGCAGCTTCCGCCGGCGTCGAGTGTCCCGGATGCTCCCCCGTTGCCTCGTGGAGCAGGAGGTCGGCCCCTGCTGCCAGGCGGACCAATGCCGCACAGGGTTCTGTGTCCGCCGAATAGACGGCGGCCCGTCCCGTGTCCGTGTTCTCGAATCGCAGGGCCAGCGTGTCATTGCTGCCGTGGACCATGGGAGCGGCGCTGATGAGGATTTCCCCCCATCTCCCAACCTCTCGCCCCTCCCGCAGGGGAACTGGGTGCCACTCGACGGGGAACATCCCCTCGCGGTCGGACAGATCCAGTAGTTCCAGCAACGCCTTGGCCCGGTCCAGCGCCTGTGCTGGCCCGTAAATGGGCAGGGGGTTCTCCCGCCCGCCGATCCACAGTCCCTGCACCAGTGCTGGTAATCCGTAGATGTGGTCAGTGTGCTGGTGGCTCAGGACCAGAGCCTCCAATTCCTCCAGCCCTATGCCAAGCTGCGCCAGCTTTTGCACGGGGCTGCCGCCACACTCGATCAGGATTGCCCAGTCTGATCCCCGCAAGGCCAGTCCCACCGTGTCATGGTCGGCATCAGGCACCGAGGCGCTGCTGCCCAGGACGATCAATTCAGCCAACGGTCAGCTTCCATAGACCCATAGCACGATCTGCGGGGTGATGTTGGCCTCTACAAAGGCGGCTACCAGCAGCAGTGGCACCACGAGAAAGATAAATACCTTGCAAAAGTCGGCGGCGGCTGCCAGCAGGCCCTCTCCCACAGTGAGACCCTCACGGGGCGCAGTGATCGAGGCGCCGATACGCAGCGCAAAAGCAGTAGCGATGATCGCTGCCGGGATCTCCATCACGCCATGGGGCAGGATAAAGGCCGCCAGAAACGTCAGTGGGTTGAAGCCCAGCCAGGCCATCTCGCCTGCCAAAAAGGCAACTATGCCGATCGGCAGCATCAGCATCAACACGGCCAGCACGCCTAGGCTGACCACGGCAGCGAGGGCAGCCAGCAGCAGGGCCTGTATGTTGTGCGAGAGGATTCCCCAGGTCGTCAGCGACGGGAGAAGGCTCACGTCGGATAGCGCCTCAAAACCCTGCGAGGACAGTTCCTCCAAGGTGAGCGTCCCCTGGGGCAGGGGAAAGTTGGACACGTATGCCCATCCGAGGCCTGAAACTCCGATCAAAGCGATGACGACCACCAAGACCGGAATCCAGTTCTGGCGCAGGAGGTAGGGCAAGTCGTAGCGATATACCCTCCCTACCCACCTGAAGAAGCGCAGCAATGACATTCCCGCCATGTCCTGGCTGTACCGTTCAGGGAGCCTGCCTGGCGCCTGGACGAAATGGTGGCGGAAGACCCGGCCGCTGCGCCTTAGGTTTAGCTCGTCTATCTCGCGCCCCAGGATGCTCTCCCGGTTAAAGGTCTGCACCCCCATGCGCACCAGGATGACGGCGACGAGCAAGAGGCCCACGGCGATGATCCACAGGGTGCCATAGTTCCCCCAGAACATCACTATGCTCTCTCCCTGGATCAATAGGGCCATAGGGATAATGATAAAGCTGGCCAGTAGATTCGATGCCCGCACGCTGGTGGTCTGGCTGGAGACAACCACCGCTCCCGAGACCATAACCACTGCCGAGATGACGTTAAGCGCAAGGATTTGGATCAGCAACTCGAGCGGCGGTGCATAGCCAATCGTCAGGTGGAGGCCGGTCAGGTAGACACTTATCGCCAGGAGGCTGCCGGCAAGCGGGAGTGCGATGGCAGAGATCGTCTTGCCCAGGTAGAGCTCGAGATCGGTGATCGGCATGGCCAGCAGCGGTTCTATGCTCCGTCGTTCCTTCTCTCCGACAAAGGTCTCGAGAGCGATGATCAGTGAGAAAGAAAGCGGGAAAAAGCCGACGACCATCAATAGGAATGGGATCAATCGCTCGCCGATGAGCGTCGCATCCCGCCTCTGCACAAAGTCAACGACGATCTCGGCGGTCCAGTTCATCAGCCACGGAAAGCCGATGACGAGCACAAGGATCGGCAGCACGAGCCGCCAATCGCGCACGGTATCGGCCAGCTCCCGCCGGGCGATAATCCAGGCCATCTTGAGCGAGAACCGGTTGGCCCTTACACGGCCGACCTCCAAGGCGTCAGCGGTCATCGTCTTCCTCACTCTCCACGATATTCAGGTAAACCTCTTCCAGGCTCTGTGGGACCTCGCTCAGGGTCAGCACGCGGGCATTCAGCCCCGCCAGCCTGTTCAGCAGGGCCGGGTTGGTCATCTCGGGCGTCGCTGTGCGATAGCGGAACCAGTCCGCGCCCAGGCTTTCCACCTCCACCAGGTCGGTCAGTTCCTCCACATAGCCATCTAGCGAATGGGCCAGCCGCAACTCCAGCAGTGGCGCGCCCAGCAGCCGGCTCTTGAGGCGCGCTGGGGTGTCCAGGGCCACGATCCGCCCACGCCGGATGATGGCGATCTGGTCGGCCAGCAGTTCAGCCTCGGGCAGGTTGTGCGTGCATACGAGGATTGTGCGCTTGCCGCGCCCCAGATCCAGAATCGCATCCCGGACCAGTTTGGCGCTCTGCGGGTCCATGGCGGACGTCGGCTCGTCCAGGAGCAGCAGTGCCGGATCGTGGATCATGGCCCGGATGAGCGCCAGCTTCTGTCGCATGCCCTTGGAGAACTCGGCAATGCGCTGGCGCCGGGCAGAAGCCAGGCCGAACCGCTCCATGAGGTTTCTCGTTCGCTCGCGGATCGTCTGGTCGTCCATGCCCTGCAGCTGGCCAAAGAAGGCCAGGTACTCGTCGGCGCGCATGCGCAGGTAGAGGCCAGGAAACTCTGTGAGCAACCCGACCGCGTGCCGGACCTGGCGTGCTTTGCGTACCGTGTCAAAGCCAGCAACCCGCGCCCATCCATCGCTCGGTTTCAAAATCGAGGCCAGCATGCGGACCGTGGTGGTCTTGCCTGCGCCATTGGGGCCCAGCAGGGCCAGGATCGTACCTGCGGGCACCCGAAGGTTCAGGTGGTCCACTGCCGTGAGCCAGGTCAGCGCTTCA
>JASFLR010000089.1:0-8356 GCA_050117995.1 Anaerolineae bacterium | reverse complement strand
CTCATGATCTACTTCCCCTTTGGCAAATTGATGCACACCATCGGCTCTGTCTTTAACAAGATGGTCATGAGGAGCTGAGGAGGGTACAATGCTAGAACGATTTGTAGACACTATCCGTGGTCGCTTTAGCCGGCCAATGCAATACTACGGAGACATCTGTGTACGCTGCGGCGCCTGCGCCGATGCTTGTCACTTCTATGCTGCGTCCAAGGATCCGTCCCACATTCCGGCCGAGCGAATGATGCTGGTCAAGCAGGCGATACAGGGCGCCAACGATAGTGGTCGCAGCCTGGTTGACTGGTACCGGGAGGTGCAGGGCAATGACGCCGCTATGGCAGCCAAGCTGGAAAAGGCCCTGTGGGACTGCACAGGTTGCCGCCGCTGCGCCGTTTACTGCCCATTTGACCTGGATACCGGCCTTGTGGTCGGTGCAGGCCGCTATGCCATGCTCCAGGAGGAGATTGGCCCCGAGATGATCGCAGAGATTGGCGATGCAGAGGTCAGCAAGGGCGAGATCATTGACTTTATCAAGGACTTTTACGTCGAGCAGACCATGGAGCTCGAGGCCCGGCTGAAGGAAGAATTCCATCCCGACATCCGTGTCCCGGTGGAGAACAAGGGCGCTGAGGCCTTGTACGTGCCATTGGTCGGCGAAGCAGCGATCATTCCAGCAGCCAAGATCTTTCACGCCGCCGGTGTAGAGTGGAGCTTGAGCCTATACACGGCTACCAACCACTCGTACTTTGTTGGGGATGGCGCCAAGGCCAAGGCCGCGGCCAACTGGATTGTCCAGGAGGCGCTGGATCTGGGTGTCAAGGCCATTGTTTACCCTGAGTGCGGGCACGCCAGCCGCACGCTCTTTAACTACTTTGAGGGGTGGTTCGGTGATGAGATCGCTGGCCTCGAGCGAGTCAATATTGTGCCGCTGACCTACAAGTACCTGAAAGAGGGCAGGATCAAGGTGCGGCCCGATGTCTTTGATACTGCACTGACGTACCACGACTCGTGCAGCCTGGGCCGCAGCTCTGGGATGTACGAGGAGCCTCGCGAGCTGATCCATGCGGTAGCTACCAATTACCGCGAGATGACGCCCAACCGCGCTCTGAACTGGTGCTGTGGCGGAGGGGGTGGACTGATCGCCGCCGCCGAGGACAAGTTCGAGATGCGGATGCAGGGGGGATTGCCCAAGGTGCAGCAGATCCGCACGACGGGTGCCGAATGGGTAATTACGGCTTGTGAGAACTGCAAGACTCAGTTGGAGGACCTGAACCAGCACTTTGAGCTGGGAGTCGAGATCAAGGGCGTGATCGATCTGATTGCCGACGCGCTCATAGTGTGACCAAGTGCTGGAAGCGACAGGGCTTCCTAAGCCAGTTGCCAATGGAGGGTGAAAGATGAGTCCGAAGAGTTGGGAAGAGCAGTTGACGGACGCCTATTGGGATGATCGGTGGCGTGAGATCATGGAACCGCTGTGCGAGACGTTTCAGCGCTGGAAGGCGGGGGAAGCGGGCCACCAAGACGTAGATGCGGCGGTTGATGCGGCGTACAAGGAAAAGTGCTTGATCAACAACCTCATCACCTATCGGCCAGATCGCGCTGCTGCCGTCATTCAGTGGTGGGATCGTGAGTGGTTCCTGGCGTGGATCGAGGAGAACCGCCCGCCGCCCCACGTGAAACTCGAGGATGTGCCGCCGGAGTCGTCCGAGTAGGCAGAGAGGTTCACTGGTAAAGCGGATAGCTGGAGAAGAACAGGGCCCCCTCACAGAGGGGGCCTTGATCGTGCCTATTCCCAGACTATCAGAAAGCAGGTTGGCGCGCTAGATCGCGAACTTGCCGTCCTTGGCAAAGAGTACGCCGTCGACCCAGACCTCGCCACCCTGGCGTAGGTCGCAGATCATGTCCCAGTGGATGCCAGAACGGTTCTTACTTCCCGTCTCGGGGAATCCGGCGCCGACAGCCATGTGAACCGTGCCACCGATCTTTTCGTCAAAGAGGATGTTCTTGGTGAATTGCTGCACGCCCTTGTTCGTGCCAAAGGCGAACTCGCCTAGGTAGCGTGCGCCATCGTCAGTGTCGAGCATGGCATGGAGAAAGTCCTCGTTCTTGGCTGCTGTTGCTTTGACGACCTTGCCATCTTCGAACCATAGGCGCACATCTTCCACTTCGCGGCCTCCCTCGCAGGCGGGGTAGGTGAAGCGGACGTGCCCGTTAACGCTGTCCTCGATCGGCCCGGTAAAGATCTCACCATCGGGAAAGTTTTCATGCCCGTCGCAGTTCTCCCACAACCGGCCCTTTACAGAAAGGGTCAAATCGGTGTCGGGACCAAGCAAGCGCACCTGGTCCTTGTCCTGAAGCCAGTCGATCAGTTTCTGCTGCTCCTTGGAGATTGCCTTCCATGCAGCGATCGGATCCGGCTCATGCACCAGGGCGGCGCCGTAGACGAAATCCTCGAACTCGCGCAGCGACATCTCGGCGTCCTGGGCAAAGGCGTGGGTAGGATAGGCTGTGCCGCTCCACTTGAGTTCGTTCTTCGCTGCCCTCTCCAAGAAGCGCTCGAAAAGCGGTCGGCTGGCAGCTGAGACGCGCGATTGCTTTGCCGGATCCACGTTGGTCAGGGCCTTGGTATTGACCTCGGTCCAGACACTTATGCGCGCATCCATCTGGTCCACGAGCTGGTATAGTATCTGGGGTACATATTCGAGCTGCTCGTCGCTGGCAACCTTGTAGAAGACCTCGGATGCCTCGTCGAGGCCCAGCCGTATCCAGGGGTGCGCGCCTCGTTCCAATATCCGTTGGTAAATGGCCAGGATCAGGGGAGCACCCTGAGGAGTGCCCTGGATGACTATGAATTCGCCTGGCTGAGTATCCACCGAGTAATCTACCAGGATACGCGCCACTGCTTCCACTCTTGGATCTGCCACGTTCCCCTCCTTCATGTCGAGTGTTTGGGATTATAGCACCAGCGGTTGCAGGCGTCAAAACTGATTGGCAGCGTTTGACTTTCCCACTCACTTTTGCTACAATCTGACCCGCTGTTGCTGGAAAGGGTTCAGGGAGAGGACGATTGCTGGTACGGGTGAGCCGCAGGCGAAAGACGAGGAAGATGCGCGCCGCCGCTCTGATGTGGTTGATCTTCATAGTCAGCCTCACGGTAGCGGGATGCGGGCGCATCCTGCAGTCGCCGACGGCTGTGCCTGTGGCAGGCATCACGGTCGTTCCCACCAATACGCCCTGGCCCACTGCCACCCGGCGGGCTACCTTCACCCCGGTGCCTGCCACACCGTCCGCAACGCCCGAACCCACGTTCACGCCGACGCCGGTCATCTATTCTATCAAAGAGGGGGACACTTTGATTCCGATCGCGCGACAGTTTGGCGTGACTGTCCAGGAGATCGTAGAAGCCAACGGTATCGCTGACCCGCGCCGGCTTCGAATCGGGCAGGAGATCATTATACCGGTGCGGGTAGATGAAAGTGGACCAACAGTTGTGCCTACACCGACGCCTGTGGATCTGCAGATACAGGGCTTGGCATTCCATCGGACGCCGGTAGAGAGTCTGTGGTGCTTGGGCGAAGTGCTAAACATATCGGGACAGCCAGCGGAGGAAGTGCAGGTGCAGGTCTCGCTGCACGACGAGCAGGGGCGATTGCTGGAGTGGGGCACAGCATTTACCGAAGTCGATATTGTGCCTGATGGTGGGCGAGCGCCATTTGCCATCCAGTTTGCCGGAGCACCTGCCAGCTTTGCCCAGTATCAGACGCGGGTGCTGGGCGGTGTACCCAGCACGCACCTGGGCCCTCGCTATCCTGACCTAGACGTGCTAGAGGAGCATGGTGATTGGCTTGACGATAGCAACTATCGTGTGCGCGGGCAAGTGGCGAACATCGGACAGTTCGATGCCGAGCAGGTTGCGGTGATCATCACGCTCTATGACAGTGAAGCGCACGTTGTTGGCGCGCGAACGGTGGACATCCCTGCTGAGGTCTTTTTGGCAGGGGCAGTTGCTCCCTTTGAGGTGGAGCTGACCCCGATGGGCACGGTAGCTCGTCACGACATCCAAGTGCAAGGCTGGTGGATAGGCTACGAGGTTCCGGTTGCGACGGGCACGCCCGAGGCGACGGCGACACCGTAGGGCCTTGCTGACCGGGATTATGCTATCTGACAGAGGTGCTCCCTCCCGAGCATCGTGGCTTGAGGGCAAGTGCTGCAGATAGGCAGGGATCTGCCTCGATTGCTTACGGCTCTGCACAGTCATCCAACGTAGTTCAAGGAGCTAGCTTATGGAACGACGGGGTTATGGTCTGGGAGTTTCTATTGCCGGCCTGGGGCTGGTCTTAAGTTGCTGTCTCTTGCCGTATGTCATCAGTAGCGTCTACTCTATTGGGGTAGATCTGTTCCAGGTGCCGGTCTCTGCCAAATGGCTTTGGGGAGACTGGCTCAACACCACCATCGGTGCGAGCGATCCAATCTATATGGTGCTCGCCGAGGGACCGATCTGCGCAGCGGGCATCGTGGGTCTCATGATTGTCGTGGTAGGGGTTGTGCTGGCAATCGGCGGCATCGACGAGGATGATGAACTGTATGACGAAGATGAGGAGGCGATGACTTAGCACAGGCTATGCCTCTCCCACTCGCAGCCATCCATTCCCTCCCGGGGGGCGGGTGGGGCTATTACCAGTCTCTCCGCAAGAGATGCGCTTTCTACTCCATGGCCTGATTGTGTGGTATAATCAGCATGCAGGCGTGACCCGGGAATGCTCTGGTCGAGTTTGGGCAGCTGCCTCTCGGATCTATCGTAGCCGCGGCGCGGAGGAGAACGGATGCGGGCGCAACTCGTACTCACCCACGAAAACACCGATTTCGATGGCCTGGCCTCGCAACTGGCCGCATGGAAGCTATATCCCCAGGCCAGGCCGGTGTTGCCGCGTCGTCCCAATCGCAATGTGCGGGATTTCTTGACTCTCTATTGGGATGAGCTCCCCTATGTGCGCTACGAAGATCTCCCTCGTCGCATGGAGGTGGCGCGCATCATATTGGTCGATACGCAGACCTTGGTCACGCCCAAGGGCATGACTGATGAGACGATGGTACAGATCATCGATCATCACCCACTGGGCCGCGACCTGCCACCGAACTGGACGTACAGCGGCGAACCTCTCGGGGCAACCGTGACCCTGCTTCTGGAGCGGATAATTGCCGACGGTCTGGCTCTTACGCCCGTCGAGGCGACGCTGCTATCCCTGGGTATCTATGAGGATACCGGTTCGCTGTCCTATCCGACCACGACCGTCCGTGACCTGCGCTGTGCCACGTGGCTGGCAGAGCAGAGCGCCAATATCGCAGTCGTCAGTGACTTCTTGCACCACGCCCTCACCGAGCAGCAGTTGGCTCTATATGACGCGCTGTTGGATAGCGCTGTCACGATCGATTTCTCCGGGCACACAGTCGTGGTCGCTACGGCAACTGCCGAGGGTTATGTCGAAGAGATCTCCACGCTCGCTCACAAGATCCGGGATCTGTATGATCCCGCAGGGCTGTTTCTGCTGGTAGACTTGGGCGAATACCTGCAATTGGTAGCGCGTTCCACGACAGATGCTGTGGACGTAGGCCATGTTGCCGATCACTTTGGGGGTGGGGGGCATACCCGGGCTGCAGCGGCACTCGTTCGCGACATGGACCTTGAGGCTGCGCGTGAAGAGCTCCTGGCTCTGCTGGAGCGGCACATCCATCCCATTGAGACGGTGAGCCAGATCATGTCCCACGGCGTTCACACGCTCCCTCCGGAGACGACGGTAGACCAAGCTGCCGAAGAGATGTTGCGCTATGGTTTTGAGGGATTCCCTGTTATAGAAGATGGCCGGATACTGGGCGTGCTAACCCGGCGTGAGATCGACCGGGCACAGAGGCTGCGACTGGGGAGCATGCCGGTAAGTCACTATATGACCAAAGGCGACATCTATGTCACTGCCAAAGATTCAGTGGAGCGCCTGCAGCAGGTTATGACCCGCTTTGGTGTGGGCCAGGTGCCAGTCGTGAGCGAGGATGAGGTCGTTGGTGTCGTCACTCGCACTGATCTTATCAAGTCGTGGGTCGCACCTCCTAGCCGGCCACTCCGTCGCCGCGAGGTTGCGCAGAAGATAGAGGAAGCGCTCCCTGACCCGCTATTGGATTTGCTGAAACGGGCCAGCGAACTGGCCCAGGAGATGGGCTATCCCCTGTACGTTGTGGGCGGTTTCGTGCGGGATCTACTGCTTGGAGAACCGACCCTCGACATGGATCTGGTGGTGGAGGGGGATGCTATCAAGCTGGCCCGGCGTCTGGGCAAGGGCGTGGGTGCCCGCACACGCAGCCACAAGAGATTCGGCACGGCCAAGGTCATCCTGGAGGGGCGCGAAGCCGAGTTTGGCGTGCCGTCCCTCGATTTTGCCGCAGCCCGCCTGGAATTCTACGCTCACTCCGCGGCGCTGCCCGAAGTGGAGCGCAGCTCTATTAAGGCGGATCTTCACCGGCGGGACTTTACGATCAACACGCTGGCTATTCGCCTCGATTCGGATCACTATGGGCAGTTGCTCGACTTTTACGGAGGTGAGCAGGATCTCAAGAATGGCTTGATCCGCGTGCTTCACAGCTTGAGCCTCATCGAAGATCCGACCCGCATCATGCGCGCAGCCCGCTTTGAGCAACGTCTGGGCTTCACTATCGAGGAACGCACTGCTGAGCTGATTGAAGATGCACTACCGATGCTCTCGCGCGTTACGGGGGAGCGGATCCGCCACGAGCTCTACCTCATTCTTGGCGAGCGGGAGCCAGAGCGCGTGCTCTGCCGGTTGGATGGCTTGAATGTCCTGGCCCATCTCCAGGGTCAATTGACCTGCGGCGAGGATATCTGGACATGGTTCGGCCAACTGCGCGATACCCTGGCTACGGGCATCTGGGATGTGGAGCCCGAAGAGGATGGACGTCCTACTCCTGGTCTCTACTTGGCTCTCTTCTGCTACCATCTGCCACGTGCAGAGATGGAGGCGTTTGCAGGTTATCTGAAGATCTTTCGGAGTGATCTGACCTTGCTCCGCCAGGTTGCTGACCTGAAGGACGCCGAGGCCAAGCTGGACCAGCCAAGTCTGGCAAATCGGCAGATCTATGCCCTGTTGCGCCATAGCAGCTCGGCGTCCCGGTTGATCTTTTGGCTGTGCACCAGTTCGCAGCGAGTGCGCGACCGGTTGCGGCGCTACGAAACTCAGTTGAGGCATGTCCGGCCCGTGGTAGATGGCGAGTACCTGAAATCGCTTGGTCTAAAGCCATCGCCGTTCTACAGCCGGTTGCTTAATGCTGTCCGTGATGCGCGCCTTGATGGAGAGCTCGACACGGTAGAGGAAGAAAAAGCCCTCATTGCGCATCTGCTGAGGGAATGGGACAGGGCGCAATAAGGTGGAATCGGAACGCTGGCTCAAGACACCGCCACGCTTTGCGGTAGTGGGCACCAGCGGCTCGGGCAAGACGACGCTGGCGAGCCGGATCGCCCAGCGGATGGGGATCGCACATGTGGAACTCGATTCCCTGTATTGGGGACCAGATTGGACTCCAACCCCTCGCCCTCTCTTCCGGGAGCGCGTTGCAGAGGCGCTCAGTGGTGAGGCCTGGAGTACAGACGGAAATTATGGCGCTGTTCGCGACATTGTGTGGACACGAGCTGGGACGGTCGTCTGGCTGGATTATGCGCTGCCGGTGGTCATGTGGCGCGTGATCTGGCGCACGATTCGGCGGTCTGTGTCGCAGGAGGAGTTGTGGAACGGTAATCGCGAGCGTGTCAGCACAGCGCTTCTGAGTCGCGATTCGATCGTTCTATGGGCATTCAACTCGTATCGCCGGAGAAAGAGGGATTACCCGATGTTGTTCGACCTGCCGGACTATGCTCACCTGCAAATCGTTCACCTGTCCTCGCCCCGGGCGGCTGGCGAGTGGCTCGGGAGCTTACCGGCGGTACCCGAACGCTGATCCGTCACAAGCTATGGAGCACCTATGGCCAAGATCAAGACTCATGCAGTACGTGCCCTGGACGATATGGGCATCCCATACCAGGTACTCGAGCAATCTCACAGGGCTAGAAATGTAGAAGATGCTGCTGCTGAGCGGGGCGTACCGGTGCGCCAGGTCGTCAAGACGTTGCTGGTGCGCCGTCCTGACAAGCGCCACGCAATTGCCCTGGTGCGTGGGGACCAGCGTCTTAGCCTGAAGAAGCTGGCCCGGTTGGTTGAGGTCAAGACTTTGGAGATGGCCCCTGAATCCGATGTGCCGCGGATCACGGGATATCAGATCGGGGCAGTGGCGCCGCTGGGATTGCGGCGGTCCGACGTGC
>JASFLR010000088.1:0-8360 GCA_050117995.1 Anaerolineae bacterium | reverse complement strand
CAGCATTTACCTCCTGCAGCTTGGCATAGAGGTTTTCCGCGTTGCGCTGGGCAAGCTCAGGCACGGTGTCCACACCGGCCTCCTCGAGAAGATCCGAGTATTCCTCGCCAACTCCCTTGATGCGGAAGAGGTCTGCGAGATTGACCCACTCCAGTATCAACTTGTGGCCGATGCCCGTCTCTTCCTCAAGTGCCTCGCGCCCTTTGGGGGACGCACCTGCTTTCAAAAGCCCCTCAATGGTGGTGATTCCAGCTGCTGCCAGTTTCTCGGCATAGACTGGACCAATTCCCTCGATGTCAATGATCCTAGCCATTTTCTTCCCCTTTCTTGATTCGATTGTCGTTCAGCTCTCTCGATGATACATAGGACTGATATGTTGATTTCATTATACCGCACATCGGCGGATCTGCAAGAATGGTTGGACTAGCTATGCGATAGATCTTATCCAGGCTCCTGGAGGCGCTGCAGCTCCTCGTAGCGCTCGATCCTCTGCCCGATTATCTCCAAGCTGTTCTCCCAGAACGCGCGCTGGCGGATGTCAAGGCCAAAGCGCGCGGCGAGGTCTGCGGCGGTGCCTTCTCCCGTGCTGCGCAGCAACTCGTCGTACTCGGGCAGGAACTCTGCACCGCGCTCCTGGTAGATGGCATACAGGCCCAGCCCGAAGAGCAGCCCAAAGGCATACGGGAAATTGTAGAACGAGCGCCCGCCGCTGTAGTAGTGGGGTTTCCAGGCCCACATGTAGGGATGCAGCGTGTCCTGATCCACTCCGTCTCCGTAGGTCTCCTTCTGGGCGCGCGTCATGATCTCGCAGAAATCGTCAGCCGAGAGCTCGGCTCCGGCGCGGCGCTCAAAGACCTCTTTCTCAAATAGGTATCGGGAGTAGATGTCGATGATCACCTGGGCGGCGTCACCGAGGAATTCCTCGAGGATGGCCAGCTCTTCGTCGGGATCGTCTGTCTCGGCCAGCAGCGCATCGGTTATGATCGTCTGATTGAAAATGGAGGCTGTCTCGGCCAGGGTCATGGGCGTGGTGCGTTGCAGCGCGGCTTTGCCCACCTGGCACTCGTTGTGGTAGGCGTGTCCCAACTCGTGGGCCAAAGTGGACACCTGGCCCAGTGAGCCGTCAAAGTTGCATAGGATGCGCGACTCGTCTACGGCGGGCACGCCCATGCAGAACGCGCCGCCCCGCTTGCCGTCTCGCGGCTCGGCATCGATCCAGTTGTGATCAAAGGCGCGCTGCGTGAACGAGACCAGCCGGTCCGAAAAGGTGCGAAAGTTGGCAAGGATAAAGTCACGCGCCTCCGTGTAGGTGTAGCGCTTCTCGGACTTGCCCACCGGCGCGAACAGATCCCACCAGGCCAGCGACTCTTTGCCCAGCAATTTGGCCTTGGCGCTGAAATAGCGGCGAAAGATAGGAAATGAGTCGTGCATGGCGCCCATCATGGCTTCCAGGGTCTCCCGGTCGATGCGCGCCTGGTCGATCGGCTCGTGCAGGGCGTCGGTGCGCCCCCGGCGTCTGTTCAGCGTGACTACCGTCCCTTTCACGCCGTTCAGGCAAGCTGCCAGCGGCTCGCGCATGCCCTCCCAGGCTGATACCTCAGCCTCGTGGGCCCGGCGGCGCAGGTCCTCGTCGGCATCGCTGCGCAGATTTTGCAGCACGGTGATGGGCAGTTCCTCGACTTTATCCTCGCGCTCAAAAGGGACCTTGAGTTGCGAGGTCACGGTCCCCTGGAGCTTGCCCCAGGCCCAGCTACCACTGAGGGAGAGCTCCGCAGCCAGGGATTCCTCCGCCTCGCTCATCAGGTAGTGGCTCTGCTCGGCGATTTCGTGCAGAATGAACTTGTGCTCCTTGGCTGCGCCTTCAACTTCCAGGGCAGCCTGGAACAGCTCCTCATCCTTGGCGGACGTGCCAATCCACCCATGGAACTGCACTTCCTGGCGGTGGATCTGCACCATCAGCGGTTCCAACTCGGACATCAGTTTTCGGGCAAAGTTGTTGTACGAGTCGGTAGAAACAAAGGACGAAATATAGGCCCGCAGCGTGCCGCCGAGGCGCAGGATGGCGTTCATCCTGTCCAGGTAGCCAGCGATGGTCCGCGCCAGCGCTGCCGGGTCCTGCGGAACTAATCCGCCTTTGGCGATTTGGTTCTCTGCCAGGTACTGGTCGAGGTCCTTCAGCATGGTCTTGATCTGACCGGTGGCGTCTTTGAACTCTGCGGATTCCAGGCTGGGGTAGACATTGGTCAGGTCCCAATGGGGTAGAGCTTCACTTGACATCGTTCTCTCCTCTGTGTTAATAGTGTTCGGTCTGTGTGCCGTTCAATAGCCCCTGGCCTTGTCCACCAGGTTCAACAAGGGCTTGCCGGACAGATAGCGGCCCAGGTTCTCTGCAAAGACCGCGGCAGCCCGTTCGTTGTAGCGCGGCGTGAAGCCAGCCACGTGGGGCGATAGCAGCGCGTTCTCCATAGCCCACAGTGGGCTGTCGTCGGGCAGGGGCTCGCGCTCAAAGACATCAAGGCCGGCCCCTGCGATCCATCCCTCATCAAGTGCCTTTATCAGCGCCTGTTCATCCACGATCGGCCCGCGCGCGATATTCACCAGGTAGGCGCTGGGCTTCATGGCGCGTAGCTCGGCCTCGCCCACGAAACGCTCGGTCTCGGGCGTCAGCGGCAGGGCGATTACCACAAAATCGCACTCGGAAAGCATCTCGTGCAACTCGTCCGGTGGGAAGAATCGAGCGGGGACGACTCCTGCCTCGTCGCCAGTCTCTTCTAGCCTGAAGCCCTCCTTGGCATGACCCGAAGAGCGGCGCAGGGCCAGCACGCGCATGCCAAAGGCCCGTCCCAGCCGGCCTACCTCCCGACCGATGCTGCCGTAGCCCAGGATACCCAGGGTGCTGTCCCTGAGCTCGGGCCGGGCATAGAGGTCCCAGCGGTTCGACGGCCAGCGCGCCTCGCGCTGGCATTGGGTCCACATGGGCACCCGCCAGCGGAAGGCTAGCAGCGAGGCAAAGACGTACTCGGCGATGGGCGTGGCATGGATCCCGCTCACGGTCGTGATGGCAACGTCGCGCTCCATGATCGGGTGGTCGAGAATGTGGTTCACACCGGCGCTATGCAACTGGAGCCAGCGGAGCCCAGGGGCGATCTCCAGGGCGTCGTGCGGTAGATGAAAGGTGTAGAGGATCTCGATATCTGGATGTGCAGCGAGCGCCGCACCAACTTCATCTGCGTCGTGGCATGTTTGTTGGTGTATGTGCAACCTCGGAGAGACACCACATAGCTGAGCTAGTAGATCGTCCGTGAAGCGCATGGTACTCAGAAGTTGGACTTGTGCCATACCCCTCTTCCTTTCGGCGTGGACTGTGGTTGGCCAATTATAGCACAGACTGGTGGGCTGGCAAAGGCAGCCCTCGTATCGAGGTTGGCGGCCTGATTTGCCAAGAAGATGGGATTGTTGTATCATACGGCCGATGTCCGTGGCGTTTTCTCTACAAGTCAAGGATCCGCAAAGGGGGTGGTGTATAGCTACGTATCCATTCAGGTAAGCGGCACGTTCTGATGTCTAGTACTATGCAACGAATACAAAAGGAAAGGGGAGGAAACAGATGAAGAAGGGTATGTGGTTGGTGGCGCTCGTTCTGCTGAGTGTGATGTCCCTGGCATTGGCGGGATGCGGAACGCCAGAACTGGGCACCGAGGATAATCCGATTGTGATGTCCTTTGTCCCCTCGGGCGACACGCAGGAGATCATTGCCAGCGGCGACCAGCTTGCTGAGATGATCACCGAGAAGACCGGGTTGGTGGTGCAGGCCAATGTAGGCACCGACTTTGCCGCTGTGCGTGAGGCAATGGGTGCGGGCCAGGCCCAGATTGGATGGCTCAATACCTTTAACTATGTCCTGGCAAACGAGAAGTACGGTGTGGACGTGGGGCTGGTCACGCAGCGCTTTGGTCTGACCTACTACACGGGCCAGTTGAACGTCCGGGCCGACAGCGGGATCACCAGTCTTGAAGACCTCAAGGGCAAGGTGATGTGCTGGGTAGACCCCAACTCGACCTCGGGCTATATCATCCCGCGCATCATGCTACAGGCCAACGGCATCGATCCGGACACCGACTTTGCGAACACGGTGGAGGCTGGTTCACACAACAACGTGATCACGGCTGTCTACAACGGTGACTGCGATGTGGGCGCTAGCTATGACGATGCGCGCAGCTCCATCGAAGAGGATTACCCCGATGTGAAGGATGTGGTCGTCGTCCTCGCAACCACGACCGAGATCCCCAATGACACGGTTGCTTTCACCAAGGACTTTCCGGCGGAGATGCGAGAGGAGATCGTGAACGCTCTGCTGGAGATCTCGGCATCTGAGGAAGGCCAGGCAGCCCTGGAGAACCTGTACTCCATCGAGGCCCTGGTGGCGGCCGATGACAGCTTCTTCGATGGATTCCGTGCCGATCTGAGCAAGGCCGGCATCGACATCGAGAGTCTGGCTGAATAAGCTCACTGGTTCACCAGAGGGAGAGAGGCTAGCCTCTCTCCCTCTTTTACTAACGGACGGGATCGTGCAGGGCAAGGGCGCCTGAACAGACATCGTCTCTTGGGTCCAGCCCAATAAACCCAGGGTAACTGCAGTCTTATCCACCTGTGGGAACGCCTCGACCCTGCCAGGTTTGTATGAATGAGGAGGAGTCACTTGCTTAGAGTGGAGAACCTCACCAAGATCTACCCCGACGGTACTGAGGCGCTGCATAATGTCAGTTTTAGTGTCAAAGACGGCGAATTCCTGACAGTCATTGGATTGTCAGGATCGGGCAAGTCCACCCTGCTACGGTGCATCAACCGCCTGATCGACCCCACCGAAGGCCGAGTGCTCTGGGATGATATTGACATCACGGCTGCGCAGGGCAAAGAGCTGCGTCAGATTCGCCGCCAAATCGGTATGATCTTCCAGCAGTTCAACCTTGTGAAGCGCAGCAGCGTCATGATCAACGTGTTGTCGGGCCGGCTCGGCTACGCTAACCCCTGGGCTAGCCTTTTCCACCGCTTCAGTAGGGAGGACCGGCGCCGGGCGATCGCCGCGCTGGACCGGGTGGGCATCGCTGAGAAGGCAGACAACCGCGCCGACCAGCTCTCGGGGGGGCAGCAGCAGCGGGTGGGCATCGCCCGCGCGCTCATGCAGGAGCCCCGGTTGATGCTGGCAGATGAGCCTGTAGCCAGTCTCGATCCTGTCCTGGCACACTCGATCCTCCAGTACTTGGAATTGCTCAATCGACAAGATGGCATCACTGTGCTGTGCAGCCTGCACTTCCTGGACCTGGTTCATCGCTACGCCACGCGTGTCATTGGCCTAAAGGACGGCGAATTGGTCTTTGACGGGCTCCCTTCAGAGCTCACCCAGGAGCGCTTCAAGGAGGTCTATGGTGAAGAGGCCGAGATGGTCAGCGTCGGTGGCATGAACGGGATGCGGGGATAGGCGGGGTGCGCCACTATGAGCCAACGAAATAGTCACAGCGGCGAACGTCGCGGACGCAAAGGTTCCCGTACCGATACGCCGGCAATGGTTCCAACCCTTCTCTCGTTGGTAGTCCCGGGGAGCGGCCAGTTTGTCCTCGGTGAGCGCATGCGGGGTATCGGCTATCTCTCCATCATCGTCATTCTGGGCGGCCTGATCGCCTGGCAGGCCTCGCTGGTACTGCTGATCCCCTTGGCCGTGATCTGGTTGTGGGGTGCATGGGATGCCTATCGCCTGGCAACGGAGCGGGAGGGGCGCCTGGGTGTGCCTATCCTGCTGGCAGTGCTGATCGTCTATGGGTTGGCCTTTGTCGCCACCGAGGTTAACCCGGGGCGGCTGATCTCGGGTTGGCCTGGCATGCAACCCTACCTCAAGGCGCTGCTGCAGCCCGAGTTGATGGAATATCCCACCGAGGATGTCGTTGGCACGATACCGTTCCAGATCCCCTGCATCGACCCGCTGCCCGAGCCGGGAAAGACCCCCTCAAGCGATCCCTGGATCGAGACTAGCGTCCCGTGCGCCGAGGTGGGTGATCTGATTACCGTCGAGGGCGAGGGATTCTTGCCCGAATTCGAGGGCGAGCTGTGGTGGGTAGGCCCCATCGGTGACGTACAACGGGTCTTTGTCGATGGAGAACCAGCGAATTTTGTGGCTGACAGCGAGGGGCGAATCAGGGTGTCATTGGATGTGCCGCTGGCTGTGCCGGTGAGCAGATTGCCTCAGGAAGGTGAGACGCAGACCCACGTCATCCGCGCTGAGCAGCACAAGCCCTACGGTTCACTGCAGCCGACCCAGACACTGAGTCTGGTCCTGGAAAAGATCGGCGAGACGGTTGCCCTGGCCTTTATGGCTACCATATTGGGTATGATCTTTGCCCTGCCGGTAAGCTTCTTGGCAGCGCGCAACCTGATGTGGGCTAGCCCGCTGACGCGCGGCATCTACTACGTGGTGCGGACGCTCCTCAATGTTGTGCGCTCCATCGAGACGTTGATGTGGGCCATTGTATTCGCGGTGTGGGTGGGCCTTGGGCCATTTGGTGGCATGCTGGCCCTGATGCTGCATACCATCGCTGCGCTGGGCAAGCTCTACTCAGAGGCGATCGAGAGCATTGACCCGGGTCCAATTGAAGCTGTGCGCGCTACGGGCGCCAATAGCCTGCAAGTGATCGTCTATGCTGTGCTGCCGCAGATCGTGCCGACTTTCCTGTCCTTTACCCTGTATCGTTGGGACATCAACGTCCGCATGTCGACGGTCATTGGTCTTATCAGCGATGCCGGCCTGGGATTCCTGGTCATCCAGTGGGTGCGGCTCAACAACCTGCGGGCCATGGCCACAGCTATCATCGCCATCGTGCTGGTCGTTGCGATTTTGGATTACGTGTCGGCCTGGCTGAGACAGCGGGTCATCGCCGGGACACCGGCGACTCGGCGGGCCAGCCGGGTGCGACGCTACGCGACCACGGGACTGCTGGTGATCGTCTTTGCAGTAGGCTTTGTCTGGTCCTGGGATGTATCCCAGATCAGCTTCTACGATCTCGTTGAAGGCGCGCCTGATGGCCTGGGGATGATCGGGGATTTCCTGGTGCCAGAACTCCTCACCCGGCCTACGGAGGAACACAGCGTCAGCGCTACTCTGCCGGTGCCCTGTGGCTCAGGTGAGCCGGGTGAGCGTGAGGTGAGCGGGCCGCGCGTGAATCTTTCGGTGTCCTGCGGGGAGGTGGGTGACCCTCTGACCATTCGCGGTCATGAGCTTCCGCCGAACACGGACGTCTCTGTGCGGTGGGCGCTCTCCGACGGCGCCTACCTGCGCGTTGCCCGCGACTGCTGCACTACCGACGGGACCGGTGCGCTGAACTGGGAAACCCAGATCCATCCGCTGATGGAGGTGGACCCTGACTCGGACCGGACTGAACCGGGCAGTGTGGTGGTTGCATGGAGCGAGACTGTCGGCGGGCTGCAATTCAGTGAAGCATCGAAAGAGGTGCTCCATCTTTCGCTGGTTACGCTGTTGATGGCTTTGCTGGCTACGACGCTGGGTTCGTTTTTTGCCATCCCGCTGAGTTTTTTCGCGGCGCGGAATATCATGGGCAGCCGTCCCATCGGCCGGGTAGTCTACTTTGTTTTCCGCACCATTTTTAACCTGTGGCGCTCGGTCGAACCGATGATCTTGGTGGTGATCTGCGCTGCCTGGGTAGGAATTGGCCCCTTTGCCGGCGTACTTGCGCTGGCCATCAACAATATCCCGAACCTGGGCAAGCTCTTCTCGGAGACGATTGAAGAGATCGACACCGGACCGGTGGAGGCGATCACGGCTACAGGAGCCAACAAGCCTCAGACGCTAGTCTACGCTATTGTCCCGCAGTTGGTGCCAAAGTTCCTGGCCTTTATCCTCTACCAGTGGGATATTAATATCCGCATGTCCACAGTCATCGGCTTTGTGGGTGGTGGTGGCATTGGCCAGTTCTTCCGCTTGCAGGTTGGCATGAACCAGTATTCCGCGGCAGGCATGGCGGTATGGGCCATCGTAATCATGGTCTGGAGTATGGATTACCTGAGTGCCCGAGCCCGCGAAAGGCTCACATAGGTAGAGGAGAAGCGGGTATCTGCCGACCGGCAGATGCCCGCTCCGGTTCTGGAATGCTCAAAGTTATTATCGATTTCGACGGCACGCTGACCGCCGAGGAGCTACAGGCCAGGCCTCTGGCTGAGAAGTCGCTCGATACGCTGGCGACTGACATCCTGGGCGCGCCCCTGTCGCGCGAGGCGCTGCCACACCCTGTGCGGCAGCAATTGGCTGCCGAGTACGAGGCCACGCGGGCTGAACTGCTTTCGGCCCCGCACCG
>JASFLR010000087.1:0-8424 GCA_050117995.1 Anaerolineae bacterium | reverse complement strand
TACATCGCCGCCCATTATACAAACTCTACATCCAAGAGGTGTGTCGAGCAAGAGATGCAAGGATCATAGGCCCGCACCAGCATCTCCATCGTGTGCCTGATCTTGTCCTGGGGCTGATCCAAGACCTGTGGCAGCAGAGCCCGCATGTCCGCTTCGATGTTGGCGTGGTTCTGGTTGGTGGGAATGACACAGTTGGCACTCTGGATAAGCCCATCATCATCGATGACATAGTTGTGGAACAAGATGCCCCTGGGCACGTCGCAGGAGCCGACACCCTCTCCGCCCTTGCCCTGGAACTGGTACAATGGCTCCTCCTCGATGCCACGATCCACCAATTCATCGACGATCCGGATGCCATCTTCTACGCAGTGCACCATCTCAATGGCCTGGGCTGCCGAGTTGAGGAAAGAATTGGTGACGATCGGTGCCATGCCCAGCTCCTCGGCAGCTGCCTTGGCGCGCGGGTGCAGTTGCGCATAGTTGTTGTTGAATCGGGCGAGCGCGCCGACCATGTAGGTGTCGCGGTTGTGTTTGGACCACTTGGCGGTCGAGTGAGGGACCAGATATTCGTTGGTCACCTTGCGATAATCGGAAAGCTCGTATGTGAATCCATCGGTGGTAGCGATCCGCCCGTCGATGAAGGCATACTCGTCGTCCTTTTGCAGCGACACGTACTCGGTCTCACGCTCGAACTGGGGCCAGGGCAGTGTCTTGAGCAAGGCGATAGTCTCGTCCATGTCCTCTCGGGCAGCGACGAGACGCTCCCTCATGGCAAGCAACTCTTTCACCGTTGGCAGATGGTTGAAGCCGCCGACGGTCATGGCGATGGGATGGGTGTGACGCCCGGCGACCATGGCACAGAGATCGCCGGAGAGCTTCTTGATGCGCAGTGCCCGCATGACTACCTCGGGATGGCTCGCAGCCAGGGGGAGCACACTGCCTGCGCCGAAAAAGTCAGGAGCGACGAGCATATAGACGTGGAGTACGTGGCTATCGATCATCTCTCCGTGGAACAGCAGCTTGCGCAACAGCTCGGTCTGCTCTGAAACCTCTACCTGCAAGGCGTTCTCTGTTGCGCGCAGTGAGGCGGTGGCATGTCCCACAGAGCAGATGCCACAGATGCGCGATGTGATATGCGATGCCTCGGTGTAGGGCCGACCGCGCAGAAATGCTTCGAAGAAGCGCGGTGCTTCGACGATCTGCCATTCGCACTTTTTCAGCTCACCATTCTTGATGTCAATGACAATGTTGCCATGTCCCTCTACGCGGGTCAGGTGATGTACGTCAACATTTACGTTTACAGCACTCATGCTAGTTAGTCTCCTTAGCCAGACGTTTAACCTCAGCCCTGCGCCTCGATCTGCACCGGCTCATAGGCATTGAATATCGTCCTCATCGACATTAGCTGCTCGACGGTGAGTCCGGCGTCTTTAAGGACGTCCTTCATGGCGTTCTCGTTGGGGTTCGGGATCAGGCCCCGGCACCCTTCGCAGCCAGTGCCGACCGTCGGGCAGATTGCACCGCACCCGGCGCGCGTGATCGGCCCCAGGCATACGCCGCCCTTGTCGAACAAGCAGACATTCTCCTTGAGCTTGCATTCGACACACACGGGATAGTCGGGGATAGCGGGCGTCTTGCCCAGCAGCACTTGCTTGACTACCTCGAGGAACTCAAATCGATCGATTGGGCAGCCGGGAATGAAGGCATCCACCTTGATGACGGCGCTGATGGGGCGGGCGGGGTAGGTATTGTACCAATCCCATTTCTCGCCATAGACATACTCGCGAACATCCTGCAGTGAAGGCTGGATATTCTTCAGTGCATTGACGCCTGCCGTGTGCGCGCAAGCGCCCAGGGCGACGACGATGGCGGCCTGCTCCCGGATCTTTTTCAGGCGTTCTTCATCTTCCTTCCGCGTGCACGAACCCTCGATAAAGGCAACCAGGTAATCCTCGCCCTTCTCGCTGATCGCCTCGCGGAACTGGACAATCTCGACCGCCTCGACCAGTTCCAGATGGGTCTGCAGGGCATCCACCACCGTGAGCTGGCAACCTTCACAGCAGGCAAAGTC
The DNA here is from genome assembly GCA_050117995.1 of Anaerolineae bacterium. GTDB lineage: Bacteria > Chloroflexota > Anaerolineae > JAAYZQ01 > JAAYZQ01 > JBFFCR01. Next base: position 6,353 of record JASFLR010000087.1, on the reverse strand, counting down.
AAAGAATGCAACCTTTGGCCTTCCGTTATCAGCCATTATAGCGCTTCCTCCAATCCCTTGATGTCGGCGTACCGGAAGACAGGGCCATCCTGGCAGCAGTACAAGCCATTGATCTGGCAGTGTCCACATTTGCCGACGCCGCACTTCATCCGCCGTTCGAGCGATAGGTAGATCTGTGTCTCGGGGATCCCCTTGCCCAGTAGCTCCATCAGCACAAAGCGATACATGATCGGCGGGCCGCAAGTCGCCGCGACGGTAGCGCGCGAGTTGACCGTGATCTCGGGAAACAGGGTAGTGATCACCCCAACGTGCCCCTCCCAATCCTCATCGCCTCGGTCGACGGTCAGGTGGAACTCGACGTCATCTCGTTCGGCCCATTCTGCCAACTCGTCTTTGAAGAGCAGCTCTGCCGGCTGCTTGGCGCCATAGAGGATGATGACGCGGCCAAAGTGACCTCGCCGGTCCAGTACCTCATTAATGAGTGATCGCAGCGGCGCCAGCCCCAACCCACCAGCGGCAAAGAGGATGTCTTTTCCTTTCATTTTGTCGATGGGGAATGCGTTGCCGAAAGGGCCGCGGATGCCAATCATGGTGCCTGGCGCCAGTTGGTGCATAGCGTTTGTCACGTCACCCACACGACGCACACACAACTCAAAGGTGCCGTTGCTGCGGCTCGGGGATGAGCTGACCGAAATCGGTGCCTCACCGATCCCGAACAGGGAAACCTCTACGAACTGTCCTGGCTCGTTGCCCAGGCCGTGGCCATGGGGAAGCTCCAGGGTAAACAGCGTCTCAAGTTCAGTGAGTTGCTCTACCCGTAGAACACGAGCCATCTCTGGCTTATACACAACTTCTCTATCAGCAACCATCGTCTACTCTCCCCGTACCCTGCACCCGTGCAACTCGTTAAAGACGTCCACGGGGGAGATGTCAACCAGGCAAGATCGAGCACAGCGCCCGCAGCCTGTGCAACCCAGTTCTTGATACGTTTCCATTAGATAGCGTCCCTTGCGCATCAGGCGGTGTCGCAGGCGGGCAGCCTGGTGCTCCCGGAAGTTCTCACCTCCAGCTACACGGGCAAATTCGTCCAACTGGCACGAATCCCACCGACGCCATCTCTCGCCTTCCTGCAGATTCAATTCAACTTCGTCGTAGACGTTGAAGCAGAAGCAGGTGGGGCAGACCAGGGTGCATTGACCACAGGCCAGGCAGATCTCGGCCAGCTGATCCCATATCGGATTGTCATAGGATTGAGCCATCAGCGTCGATAGCTCACCGACGTCAAAGTCAAGCTTGTATGGGAAGCGGGGCCACTTGGCGCCCAACGCCTTGTTGAGTTGCCGCATGTCTGCCTCGGTTGCCCGGCGGGCTGTGCCGAACTCCTCTAGCAAGGCTGTGCCTGACTCTGAGCCGGTGTTCACCGCATAGGAATCGCCCAGATCAGTCAAGTGCAGGTCATAGCCGGTACTGGCTGTGAGGGTGCCCATGCTCTTGCAGAAGGAGTGATCATCACAAGGGCTCAGGCACTCTATGCTCACCAGCAGCGTGTTCTTCCGCCGTTCGAGGTAGTAGGCATCTGGATAGCCTTCGCTGAAGGCCTTGTCCAATACCCGTATGCCGTGAAGGTCGCAGGTATGAATACCCAGGATCACGGTGGGGGGCGCTTCGAGGACCACTTCTGCGGACGGCTTGCCGGTCCGCGTAAAGGTCATCATGCGCTCTTCCGGGGGTTGCAGATACTTCTTGGGCGGCAGGATTGAGGTGTCATATCCCAGCCTCAAGTCGGCAGGATCCTCAATCTGGTCAAAGGCGTACTTGTTTCCTTTGGCCATCGGGCCGACTACCCGATAATCGCCCATCACGTTGGTGACAAAGGGAGCAACTGCTTCTTTGTCAAGTACCCATAGGCTCATTACGCCCTCCTGATATAGAATTCACCTGATCTATGAGGACCAGGTGTAGTCGAGAATCTCGCTGATGGTCCTCCGCGGGGAACTGAGGGCAGCCTGCGAGCCAGGGCAGTAGGGGTATAGACTCGCGTGGATCCAGGGTGTTTCGATCGTGTCACCGGTTCTGGTAACCAAGCTCCAGGGCCCGTTGCAGCTCCATCTACAATGATCTAGATCCATCGTCAGTTTGTCCAGTTGGCGGATCATACCGTAACTCGGGGTGCGTGTCAAGTTTCACAAGGCTTGTGAATTTCGTATCAAGTTGGGAGGGTGCTCTGCTGCCCTTGGCCGGAGCAGCCAAAGCGTGCTGGGCAGAGCCCGATACCTGGGAGCCCGCGCTCAGAAGCAGGTGCGGAGCATCAGCATATTCTTGTCAGAGGTGTTATCTAGCAGATTCGAGGTAGTTGCTCTCCCACGAGCATGTCTACGATGCGGCGGGCACCGAGTGCGGTCTGCAGTACGACCCGTCCTGGATGGGTCTCGACCACGCGCCCAATGATGGTGGATTCCTGTCCATAACGGTGAGCGCGGAGAGTTGCCAGGGCAAGATCTGCTGCTTCCGGCGCCACGATGGCAACAAGCTTGCCCTCATTGGCCACGAACAGGGGGTCCAGTCCGAGCAGCTCGCAAGCAGCGCGCACCGCTTCGCGCACGGGCAGCGATGTTTCGTCGATCTCGATGCCCGCCCGGGCGCGAGTCGCCAGCTCATTGAGTGCCGTCGCCAGGCCGCCTCGCGTGGGGTCGCGCAGAGAGCGGAGCGAGCCCAGAGGCAGAGCATCCAAAAGATCGGCAACCAGGCCATTGAGCGGAGCGCAGTCGCTCTCCAGCGGGCTGGCGAACTGCAGCCCCTCCCGCTGGGTCATGATCGTCATGCCGTGGTCGCCGATTGTGCCACTCAGCAGGATCGTGTCGCCGGGCTGTGCGCGATCGCCCGAGATAGCTACGCCGGGAGGCACTGTGCCCACACCGGCTGTGTTGATGAACAGCTTGTCCGCGCTGCCCCGATCTACGACCTTGGTGTCGCCAGTGACGATCTGAACGCCAGCGCTGGCAGCGGTTGCAGCCATGGAGGCTACAATCTGCGCCAGGTCGTCCATCAACAGTCCCTCCTCGATGATAAATCCAGCGCTGAGCCATAGAGGCCGCGCGCCGCTCATCGCAATGTCATTGATCGTGCCGCATACAGCGAGCTTGCCGATGTCGCCGCCAGGGAAGACCAAGGGGCTGATCACGTAGCTGTCGGTAGAGAAGGCAATGCGTGGCTGCAGAGCCACTGGACGGGGAGTGACGGCCCCGGCGGGGGGGATGTCGACCACCGCCGAATCCTCAAGTTGGAGCAAGATCGGGTTGTCAAAGTGCTTGAGAAAGAGTTGTTCCACGAGGTCATGGCTCAACTTGCCACCAGAACCGTGAGCCAGCAAGATCCGTTCTTCGCTCATCTTGTATCCTATCCGGTGTTGGCCTGCTATTGAGCAGGGTGAGTAGGTTCGTTCCTCAACGCGCTCCCTGTTGCCACTAAGATGGCACGTCCTGTCCGAACTGGTAGTAGGCTGCGCACGCGCCCTCCGCCGAGACCATGCAAGGACCGATGGGCCGCACGGGTGTACAGGCCTTGGCAAAGAGGGGGCACTCGGGCGGGGTGACGGTGCCGCGTAGCACGTCGCCACAGCGGCAGCCCCGGTGTTCCTTTGTTGGGCCAGGATCTACGTGGTAGAGACAGTCGGCATCGAATTGCTCCAGTTCGGAACGGATAGCCAAGCCGCTCGCAGGCACAACGCCCATGCCGCGCCAGTCGGCCGGGCTGTCTTCGAAGGCACGTCCCATCACTTCCACGGCCGTAGGATTTCCCTGTTGGCTCACACTGCGGGCGTAGCTGTTCGACACGGCCGGCTCTTTGTCCTCAATCATGTCCACCAGATCGGCGACTGCACGGAGGATATCCAGCGGCTCAAATCCTGCTACTGCTACGGGTATGCCGTACTCTGAAGGCAAGAACTCCCACGCATCAGCACCGATAATCGTCGTCACGTGTCCCGGACCGATGATGCCATCCAGCGCAATCTCCCCAGAGTCCAGGATAGCGCGAGTGGCGGGCGGCGTCAGTTTGTGCAGGCTGAGCACAGAAAAGTTCTCCAGGCCCTCTGCCCGAGCTTGTAGAATGGCAGCAGCGATAGTTGGGGCGGTGGTCTCAAAGCCAACGCCCAGGAATACAACAGGTCGGGCAGGATTCTCGCGGGCGATCTGGAGGGCGTCCAGGGTGGAGTAGACGAGCCGCACGTCGGCGCCGCCTGCTTTGGCATTCTGCAGGCTCTCCCTGCTGCCGGGCACCCGGATCATGTCGCCAAAAGTGGTGAGGATCAGGCCGGGCACCCGGGATAGGGCAATAGCCCGGTCCAGATCGGCGTTGGCGGTCACGCATACCGGGCATCCCGGCCCGGAGCGGAGGTCCACCGTCGGCGGGAGCAACGAGCGGAGGCCGTAGCGCATGATGGCGTGGGTGTGACCGCCGCAGAACTCCATGAGCCGGATGGGTCGCCGCGAGCGTCCCTCAATGCGGCTCAGGAGCTTGCGCGCCAGCGCTGGGTCGCGGAATTCGTCGACAAACTTCATGGGCTGTACCTCATTCAGGCTCGGCGCGGGCCAACGCAACCTGGCCCAGGCTGATACCACCGTCGTTACACGGGACGCGGCGGTGCAGCAGTACGGTGAAGCCAGCCTGTTCCAGGCGGGGCACGCACATGCTCAGGAGCAAGCGGTTCTGAAAGCATCCACCACTGAGGGCCACCGTTCGCGGCCCGCTTTCTTTGGCGAGCTGCTGGCACACAGAGGCAATTAACTCGCTCATGGTCAGGTGAAAGCGCCAGCCAATCTGCGCCCGGTCGGCGCCTGTCTCCAGATCTGCCTGGATGGCGCCTATCAGCTCGCGCAGACCGACCACGATTCCTGCGCCCTCGTGGTTGAGCGCAAAGGGGTAGGCCAATGGACCCTCCGAGGGCTGTCTTGCAGCCTGCCAATCGGTAGCCAGCATCTCCAGCTCGACGGCAGCCTGTGCTTCGTAGGTCACATGATGCCGCATGCCGATCAGGGCAGCTACGGCATCAAAGAGGCGGCCTGCCGCCGATGTCAGGGGCGTGTTCAAGTTGCGATCAATCTGGCGGCAGACGATGTTCATCTCCTGGTCAGTGATGCCCTGGTCCGGACCGCCGGCACTGCCGCGCAGATCGGGCAGCGTCTGAGTTAGCGCGTAGGCGTAGCCCAGGGCCAGCCTCCAGGGGTTGCGGATCGCGGTATCGCCACCGGGCATGGGCAGGTATTCCAGGTGAGCAGCCCGACTAAAGCCGCAATAGTCGCCAACAAAGAATTCTCCACCCCAGATATGACCATCCAGCCCATAGCCGGTGCCATCCCAGGCGACACCGATCACCGGGCCGCCATCGACCGGCCATTCATTGTCGACCAGGCAGGAGGCGATGTGCGCCTGGTGGTGCTGCACGGGGACCAGGCATTCGGGACTGCAGGGCGCCGAGTGGGCAAATCGGGTCGAAAAGTAGCCGGGGTGCATGTCGTGAGCGACTATCTCAGGCTCGACGCGAAAGAGGTGCCGGTATAGGTCTACGGTGACCTCGAGATGTTCGAGTGTCTCCAGGTTCTCCATGTCGCCGATGTGCTGGCTGAGGAAGGCGAAATCATCGCGCGCGAGGCAGAAAGTGTTCTTGAGGTCGGCGCCGGTGGCCAGGAGCGGCCGGGTGTGGAACGGCATGCGTATTGGAAAGGGCGCGTAGCCACGCGAACGACGGACGGGCTGGGGCGCTCTCAGGCTGGGGCGCTCGCTGGTGGGTGCCGGTGAGAGCCAGACCGAGTCATCGTAGCGGGCATAGATATCGCGGTTGTGCATCAGGAAGGCATCAGCCAGGTGCGCCAGCCGTCGCCGTGCCTCGTCGTTGTCCCGGGCAATCGGTTCTTCGGAAAGATTCCCGCTGGTCATCACCAGGGGGCGGCCGACATCCCGCAGCAGAATGTGGTGCAGCGGCGTATAGGGAAGCATGACGCCGAGGTAGTTGTTGTTGGGCGCAACGTCGCGAACGATGGGCGAGTCGTCGCGCCAGCGCAGGAGGACGATGGGGCACTGCTGGCTGACAAGCAGCGTCTCCTCTTCTTCGGACAGATGGCAATGGCGACGGACATCGTCTAGTGTAGCCGTCATGACGGCCAGCGGTTTTGCCGGGCGTCCCTTGCGTGCACGCAGCGTCTGCACGGCCCCGGAAGCGGTTGCATCGGAAGCCAGGTGAAAGCCGCCCAATCCCTTGATGGCCAGGACCTTGCCTGCTAGCAGCAACTCGCCTGCCATGCGCATGGCCGCATCGCCGGTATGCTGGCGATCCTCACCTTGCTCCAGCCAGATGT
>JASFLR010000086.1:0-8438 GCA_050117995.1 Anaerolineae bacterium | reverse complement strand
AAGGCTGAAGTGGGAGGCTTCTATCCCGGCGTCTCTTCCTACGATCGACGCGGACTCGGATCGTCTGGCCCAGGTCCTGGGCAACCTGCTCAGCAATGCCATCAAGTATACTGCGCCCCACGGCACGGTGACGCTCGGCGCGGGTGTCGAGAAGCAGGAAGCCTGGATCCAGGTAGGCGATACCGGCCCGGGCATCTCCCCAGAGGAGCAGGAGCGCATCTTTGCCCCCTTCTACCGCAGCCAGCAGGGCCGTCGCTTTCCACAAGGCATGGGATTGGGTCTAAGCATTGCCTATGCTCTCGTTGCTGCCCACGGCGGCAGGCTGGAGCTGGACAGTTCGCCGGGCTTGGGCAGCAGTTTTACTGTTTGGCTTCCCCTCGACGCTCAGAAGTCCTAGACGGGAGCTCGCCATTCCCCGAACCATGCCTTCCCCCTGGTGTGGCACGGCTTAAGACCAACTTAAAGTGAATCACAACCTAGCTTAAAGACAGTCGGACCTCCAAGTGCTATACTGGACGTAAAGATTGGGCCTGGGCCGGGGTGGCATCCCGGAGACCAGGGGGAGGGAGGTTGTTTGTGAATCACACAACCCTGCGCCAAGCGGCATTGGGTGTCATTGCGATTTTGGCCGTGATGCTCATGCTGGAAGCCAGCGGCTCCGCGGGCGATCGTAATGGCGCGAAGATGGCTGCATCGCTGTAGATGCGGATCTGTGCAAGAAGAGAGTCGGGAGGCGTTGAACTAAGGAGAAGGTCATGAAGTTCTCTGGTGCAATACCGCTGTTGATCAGCCTTCTGGTAGGGCTTCTGCTGGGTTTGGTAACTGTGGGAGTCTTGCGACTTCGCAGCCACCCTGCCGAGGGCAGCTGGCCCGTAGTCAATGATGGGCTGCTCCTGGGGCTGTTAGCCCTAGCAGCCTTTGCCATGGGTGCATTCGTGACCTATCTCATGTTTGGTCTGCTGTTGTGAGGCAAAGGCATGGAACCCGATCGGCAGATAGCTCAGAAGTCCCAAATACCAAGATGGGCATGGTGGGTAGCATTTTTGGCTCTCATTGTCTGGAATATCTGGCTTTTCCGACCCCAAAGCCAGCCAGAAGCGAGCATACCATACAGCATCTTCCTTGAGCAGGTGCGTGGCGGAAATGTCACCAGCGTCAACATCTCGGGGGATCAGATAACAGGCAAGTTTACAGCAGCGGTCTCCTGGCCCCAGTCGACACCTAGCCCAGAGCCAACGAGAGTTGCTTCTCCTGAAGTCACACCCACCCCATACTCTTCGCCCCAGCCTACGCCGACGGCAGTCCCCACGTACACTGCATTCCAGACCACCTTCCCTGAAACGATAGGCGATCCGAACCTGATCGGTCTGCTGGAGGCCCAGGGTGTTGAAATAGATGTCGCGCCGCCACCCAGTCCCTGGCTTTCGGCCCTGCTGTCCAATGCCCTGCCTGTGCTACTTCTGGTCGGGCTCATGGTATGGATGGGGCGCCAGGCAACGCGCAGCCAAGCGGGCATCTTTGGGTTTGGGAGAAGCAAGGCTCGCCGTCACGAGGGTCTTCAAACCGATGTTACCTTTGAGGATGTCGCCGGCGCGGACGAAGCAAAGGAGGAATTGCGCGAGATCGTGGACTTTTTGCGGACGCCGCAAAAGTATCACGACATCGGAGCGCACATCCCGCGTGGCATTCTGCTCGTCGGACCTCCTGGAACGGGCAAGACGCTAATGGCTCGGGCAGTAGCCGGTGAGGCAGACGTGCCATTCTTTGACCTGAGTGCGTCAGAGTTCGTGGAGATGTTTGTCGGCGTGGGGGCCAGCCGGGTCCGCGACCTGTTCGAGCAAGCCAAAACACTTGCACCGGCCATCGTCTTCATCGACGAGATGGATGCCGTCGGTCGCCGCCGCGGCGCAGGATTGGGCACCGTCAACGACGAGCGCGAACAGACGCTCAACCAGCTGCTGGTGGAGATGGATGGCTTTGACGAGCGGCATGAGGTCATTATTCTGGCTGCCACCAACCGGCCAGACGTCCTCGACCCAGCCTTGCTGCGGCCCGGGCGCTTTGATCGGCAGGTGACCATCCCAATCCCGGACCGCAGGGGCAGAGAAGGCATACTGCGCATCCATACACGCATGCTACGCCTGGCGCCCGATGTGGATCTGGGGCTGATGGCCCGTACGACGACCGGTCTCAGCGGGGCTGATTTGGCCAACTTGTGCAACGAAGCGGCGCTGCTGGCCGCCCGGAATGACCGTGAGCAGGTCACCATGGCAGATTTTGAGGAGGCAGTGGACAAGATATTGCTGGGAGGTGTGCGTCCCGTCTTGCTTGATGATCATGAGCGGCGCGTGATAGCGTATCATGAATCAGGCCATGCGCTGGTCGCGTGGTTGACACCTGCCGCCGACCCAGTACATAAGGTGACCATCATCCCGCATGGACAGGCTCTTGGGATCACCGAGCAACTGCCGGGCGAGGATCACTACAACTACAGCAAGGAATATCTGCTGGCCCGGCTGACGGTGATGTTCGGTGGCCGTACGGCCGAGGAGCTTGCTATTGGCGACATCACAACGGGTGCGGAACAGGACCTGGTCGAGGCTACCCGCTTGGCCCGGCGTATGGTGACTCGGTGGGGCATGGGCAGTATCGGCCTGGCAGCGTTTCAGGTCGACCAAGAACAACCTTTCCTGGGATACGAATTGGCCCAGGGGCGGGACTTTAGTGAGGAGACGGCTGCGCGCATCGACCAGGACGTGCAGCGTCTGCTGGAGCAGTGTCACGAAAACGCCCGTGACCTTCTGGGCCGCGAGAGGGCAAATCTAGATAACCTGGCCCAGTCTCTGTTGCATGAAGAAACCATTGATCAGGATGAGTTGGTCCAGATCCTTGGACCCCGGACTCTGACTGAGGCGGAGGAGGATAATGACTCACGTACAAAGGCATGAAAGGGACAGCTGGATCAGACGTTTTGCGCGGTGGCTGTTTGGCTCGCCATTCCGCTCACTGCCGCCGGTATTTGGCGATCAGACGCCTCCTGACCTGCGGGTCTTTGAGGCCGAGGTCGAGGAAGCCCGGCATGAGATCGAGGAAGTGCCGGCGCCGCCTGGTACTCGCGGGAGGCGAAGCAAGCCAGCACGGAGAAAGTAGGGAGCATACATTGGTGGGCGACACAAAGGATCGACCTGAAGCCGGCCAACCGAAGATGAACTGTGAATGATGCAAGGACGAGGTGAGAAATGAAGGCGAAGAATCTATGGATAGTAGTATTGTTGGTATCGCTGGTGACTCTATCAGCGTGTAGCATGCCGCAACTTTCGAATGTGGCGGCAGCACAGTCGACTACAACAACGGAGGCGACACCGGTAGCAGTACAGGTACCTGTTTCGGCAGATGCCGTGGCGGCGCTGGAGGGAGCATTCGAACAGATCTACACCCAGGTCAATCCCTCGGTAGTCAACATCCAGGTTAGCCTGACCGTGGACAGCACATCCCTGACCATCCCCCAGATCCCGGGCTTCCCGCAGTTGCCCCAGGAACCGCAGACGCAACAGGCGCTGGGTTCTGGTTTTGTATGGGATACTGAAGGCCACATCGTCACAAATAACCACGTGGTGGAAGGCGCCGACAAGATCTCCGTTACCCTTTACGACGGTACGACGGTTCCAGCCGAGATAACCGGCACCGATCCCAACAGTGACCTGGCTGTGATCAAAGTGGACCTTCCGGCTGACCAGCTACGGCCAGTCCAGGTAGCAGACTCGACACAGGTTAAGGTGGGAGAGTTGGTCATTGCCATCGGTAACCCCTTTGGCCTGCAGGGTACCATGACCATGGGGATCATCAGTGCTCTGGGGCGAACCCTGCCAGCAGAGGCCACATTGTCAGCTGGGCAGTATTACAGCATTCCAGACATCATCCAGACCGATGCGCCGATCAACCCTGGCAACTCGGGAGGGGTGCTAGTTGACGACACGGGGCGGGTCATCGGCGTGACGGCAGCCATCGAGTCGGCCGTGCGGTCAAGCGCGGGCATCGGGTTCGTCATCCCCTCTCAGATTGTCGAGAAAGTGGTGCCGGCGCTAATCGAAACCGGCCACTATGACCAACCCTGGATGGGGATCAGCGGTACCTCTATGGTTCCAGCGCTGGCAACGGCGATGGGACTTGACGCCGATCAGCGCGGCGCGCTAGTGATCGATGTCACTGCCGATGGCCCAGCCGACAAGGCAGGCTTGCGTGGCAGCGACCGCCAGGTCGAGATCGAGGGCCAGCAAGTGCGCGTGGGCGGTGACATCATCGTGGCGATGGATGGCCAGCCGGTCAAGAAATTCGATGATCTGCTCACCTACCTGGCTCGTAGCACAGAGGTCGGCCAGACAATCGAGCTGACCGTGCTGCGCGGAGGGCAAGAGGAGTCTGTCAGCCTGACGCTGGAGGCCCGGCCGGCATTGGAGGCCCAGAGCAGCCAGGCAGAAGGCCAGACCGGGGGCGGTGCCTATCTGGGCATTGTGGGTCTCACGGTCACACCCGAGATCGCACAGGCTATGGATCTGCCAACTAACCAGGAAGGTGTGTTGGTTGAGCAGGTCCAACAGGCAAGCCCGGCGGATGATGCCAACCTGCGTGGTAGTTATAAGCCGGTTACGATCAACGGCGAGCAGTTGTTGGTTGGCGGAGATGTGATCGTTGCCATCGATGGTCAGTCAATAGCGAATTTTGAGGATCTGAGTGCGTTCATGCGGCAGGCTGAACCTGGCCAGGAGGTCGTGCTCACGCTGCTGCGTGACGGCAATGAGGTCGAAGTGTCGGCAGTGTTGGGTACAAGAACAGGCTAGATGTGAGAGGCTAGCAGGGAGGATGACATGTCTGAGCAGATCGAAGGTGCAGTTGCGTCTGAAGCTCCCGAGGTGGAGGTCCCAGCAAAGTGTGCGCAATGTCCGTACCTGGACACGGAACACGATCCGTTTTCCGGGGTAAACCGGCTCTACTGCCGGGCACCGTGGTGGCAGGCAAAGCGGTGGTTCTGCGCACTGCCCACGGCAGTGCTCAGAGCCTGACTGTGCTGCCAAAGCTAGCTGGTTGCTACTGGTTGGCAATCGGCGCTTGTCTGATGTGCTTCAGACACTTTGGCTCAGCGACCGGGACGCTGTAAGGAGCAGGCCCTCCCGGGGTAATCGGGCCTGCTTCTGGAGAGCAGCGATGTTCAAGCATGTCTTCCACGTGCCGGCTTCCCACAACGCCTGGGGTGAAAGCATCTAGCTGCTAGGTGCCCGATGGCCCGGGAGGAAATCGGAATGCTGGAAAAGGAATCGCTTGAGAATGATACCGTGCGTGTCACCTTTCGCGTCTCCCACCACATATGGGCTGATTCCATCGCTCTGGTGGGTGAATTCAACGACTGGGATACACACAGCCACCTCTTGCATCAGACCCGCGACGATGGAGAGTGGCACATCTCTCTGGTTCTGGAGGCAAACAAAACCTATCGCTTTCGCTACCTAGTGGATGGCAGCGAATGGATGGATGACGACCACGCTGATGGCTACGAACCCAACCCCTTCCATGGTTTCGATTCTGTGGTCTGCACCTGAAAGCACAGGCTGTGTGGTGGTGGACATGGCTCGATCCACCTCCCATGGTGGGTCCCTACAGATGGTGAGCGGGCTGCGGCTTGGCCTTGAGCCATGAAGGGTTCACATCGCGCCGAAGGCACACGACTAACAGCACTTGGTTCGCAACCCCTCTGATGTCTGGGATGCCATGAGCTGGCAAGTTCCTCTCAAGCTTGTATTCTCCACATCCGTGCCTGGCAAAGCTTCCTCCTACAGGATGATCTTAATCTACATTTAAAGAGACCTTTAGAGGCTCGTAAAGACGATCCGTCCTATTGTGCTGTACAATGATACTGGTGCGTGTGTCCGGTCTGTTAGTCACGACCTGGCTTCAAAAAGATCGAAGGTTGGCGAAAGACCATAGGATACACAGTTTCCAATGAATTGCGGCACTTTTGGTTGCGTTCGTCGACTTGGTCGTTAGCATGAGGACCGGGGGATAGACCATGGTAGATACCACATATCGTCACGTTGCGATCTGGATTGACCTATATCAGGCTGTCCTTCTTGTGTTTCATGTTTTTCCCTTGCAGAGATCAATGGCGGACAGGCCAACTGGTCACTGGTCTCAATTGCGCGTTGATGCCGAGCAGTTTCTGCACCTGCAACACTACTATAAGGCTGTGCTCTCGCTGCTCGAGCCTCAAGATGAAATCCTGATTCTGGGACCGGATCAGGCGAAAAGTGAGTTACTGCGGCGAATCGAAGCCTGCCAAGGCGAAAGAGGCAAGGTCGTGGGTATCCATGATGCATTCAGATTGTCCGGGGTGGATCTGGTCTACCCAACGGGCGAGGAATGGCGTGCGGAGGATGAAGATGGACGCCGTGCGGTCGCTTTGACATCAAAGTCAGCCTCAGAGACAGGCGGGACCTTGGGGAGATTACCATGATTTCAGAACCCCTGCAGTCTGCCTGGCGGCTCAGCATACAGGGCTGGCTGAAACTGCTGGTCTTGGGACTGGTTCTGTGGGTCCTGATCACCTATGCTGGTCTCCTCATGGAAGTCCTGTGGGTGCTCTTTGGCGCCTTGCTTCTAAGCCTCGCGATTCATCCGGTAGTGTCTACGCTCGCTCGCTGGCGCATCCCGCGCGGGGTGACTGTTCTGGGTGTGTACGTCCTGTTTGGTGTGATCCTGGCACTACTCGGCGCCCTGGTGGCACCCGCAGTCCGCACGGAAATTGCCGCCCTGCAGAGCGGTGGCCCTGGTATGGTCCAGTCTGTAATCTCTCGAATTGCCCAGACACCTGTGCTGGGTAAACTCGTTCCCTCGACAGACGTCGTGGCTCAGAACCTGATTCAGCGCATGGATGTGCTGGTACAGACTACGGTCACCACGGCCGAAAGCGTCGGAAGCATGGCTTTGGACATTCTTTTCATCTTTGTCCTCACATTCTTTGTGTCCACGGATGCGCACCTTGGGGAGCGACTGCTAGACGGCTGGCTGCCTGGTGCACACCGTACGCGAATCAGGCACTTGTGGAACCGCCTGCGAGTCCGTCTCATAAGGTGGATGTGGGCTCAGGTGGGTATCGCGATCTACTTTGCCGTGGCTTTCAGCGCCGGACTGGCGTTGCTGGGCACTCCCTTTGCCTTCATCATCGGCCTAGTGGGCGGCATTCTTGAGATCGTCCCCTACCTGGGTGGGGCTGTGGCTCTACTCTTGGCGCTGGCGAGCGCGCTCACTGTGCGGCCCATACTGGCTGTCTGGGTCTTTGTCCTGTATCTCGTGGTCACACAGTTAGAGTCCCATGTCATCGCGCCCGCTTTTTACGGGCGAGTCATAGGCCTCCACCCCGCTGCTGTGCTGGTCGCGCTGTTGGTGGGAGTCAAGGCTGGGGGCGTACTCGGTGTTCTCTTTGCGATCCCGGTAGCCGTAGTATTTGCGGCTCTGATCGCAGAAGCCCGCATCGTATGGGGGACCGGACCAGACGAGGCCAAGGAAGAAGGGGATAGTTCCGGTGAGCCCGTTTCCAAGTCACCGCATAGTGCACGGTTGGAGACCGAGGATAAGAAGGCTGCGAGCGATGACGAAAGGAAAACTTAAGGCGAGCTTTAGAGGCCGATAAAGACAGATCGATCGGTTTCATGATATCATGAACGTTGAAAGCTTGAGTAGTTCTGAAAGGGAGGCAAGTATATGTTAGCACGAATCATAGAGCAAGAGCCTGTCATGTTGAGTGGCGAGGAAATCAGGATCCTGGCTGATGCACTGGCCCATAGAGATGGAGTAACGCGTCACAATGCACGCGAGCAGCTTGAGGGAGTAGGCAAACCGGCTGTACCATACCTGATTACAGCGCTTCGATCTCCAAGCGAGCACGCGCGCTGGGAGGCGGCCAAGGCTCTGGCTGAGATCGCTGACCCGAGTGCTGCCCCGGCTCTTGTCAATGCTTTGTGCGATGACAAGGCAGCCGTGCGGTGGTTAGCAGGCAATGCCCTCATCAATCTGGGGCACGATGCTCTGGCCCCACTGCTGCGGGGGCTGGAGGCGAGTTCGGATTCGATCTGGTTCCGGGACGGTGCTCACCACGTGCTTCGCAGTCTCATCAGGGAGGGCGAGGCGGACGAGGCCATTCCGGTTATGGAGGCGCTGGAGAACCTGGAACCGCGTATCGAAGCGCCGATCGCTGCTTACCACGTACTGGAGGAAATGGAGGAAGGGGTATCGGCGGATGCCGAGCCCGTTCGATGCTAGCAAGGGGTGCCGCAGGCCAGAGTAGCTGATTGCTTCAGGGCGTGTGGCTCCTGAGAAGAGTGTGAGGTGGATGATTATGAGTACAACGACGGCAGCAAGAAGGAAACAAGTGGTTGAGCACTTCCAAG
>JASFLR010000085.1:0-8468 GCA_050117995.1 Anaerolineae bacterium | reverse complement strand
TGGAAACAGGTGTATGGCGAGGTTGATAACTTGATTGAAATGATCAGGGCTTGGGGGATCAGCGAAGTGGAATTCGTGAATACAAGCGATTCAGAGTTCATCCCTGCCGCGCTGAGATTGCCGTTCATGCTGGGCACAGTGGGCATCCTGTACGGGAGGAAGTGACGAGTCCTGTCCTGCGATGGGGGTAGGATTTGGAAAGTGCATCACCCCTCGCTGGGGCCAGCCTGGCTATCCTGAAAGCATGGGAGACTTGAAGGCGCCTGTCTCTGAACCATCGGGATGAGCGTGACCGCCGCTCGCTCATCCGGCAAGTCCCTGACAGAATAATGGCGTCCCCCAGGCACAGCACGGTCGCACCGCCAGGAGCCTTTTGCGGTTTGCGGGGTACATGCTATAATCGAATCCTCGTGTTCGCGATGCGCGCCGGGCCGGACGGGGCGCGCAGTGCTGTCTGTTGAATCCCAGAAGGTCCCACCGCCTGCGGAGGGGCAAGGAAGAGAAGATGCTCAAGCGTTGGCAGTTCTGGTTAGGCGTAGCCATCAGCGCCATATTCATGTACTTTGCCATGCGGGACCTGAACCTCGGCGAGGTATGGTCGACGATCCAGCAGGGGCGCTACTGGTGGCTGATCCCCAGCGTGGCCATCTATTTCTTTGGCGTGTGGGCGCGGACCTGGCGGTGGCACTATATGCTGCGCATACTGAAGCCGGTGCCGCTGAGACGGCTGTTCCCCGTGGTCTGCATCGGCTACATGGGCAACAACATCTACCCGGCCCGCATCGGCGAGTTGCTGCGGGCGTATGTGCTCCGGCGCAAGGAAGGGGTCAGCGTCAGCGCCAGCCTGGCGACGATTCTGGTGGAGCGGATCTTTGACGGCGTGGTCATGCTCATTTTCGTCTTTATCGGGTTGCCGCTGGTGCCATCCATCCCCGACGAGTGGCGCACCTTTGTGATCAGCTTCAGCCTGCTCTTTTTCGGGGCGTTGGGCGTCTTTTTCATTATCGCCGCCAAGCCGCAGCGATTCCAGGCCATCTATACCTGGATCATTGACCGGTTCGTGCCAGAGCGCTTCCAGGAACCGATCCGCGGGTTTGCAGACCGGTTCATGGAGGGGCTCTCGTCGCTGCGCAGCGGGCGCGATGTGGCGATGATCTTTGCCACTTCGCTGGTCGTGTGGCTGGCTGAGACGGGCAAATACTGGTTTGTCATGCAGGCCTTTGATTTCGAGGTCTCCTTCTTTGTGCTGATGCTAATGAACGGCGTAGTCAACCTGTTTACCACTATCCCCTCTGCGCCGGGCTATGTGGGCACCTTTGACACGCCGGGCATCAAGGTGCTGGAGGCCTTTGGGGTGAAGGTCGACGTCGCTGCGGCCTACACGCTTGTGCTCCACGCTGCCCTGTGGCTACCGATCACACTGCTGGGCGCGTTCTATATGTGGCGCGAAAGCATGACCTGGGAGGACCTGGGTGCGGCATCGAGGGTGTTGCAGGAGCAGGCGGAGGAGAGCTAGCCCTGTAGTGCGGACCGCCGCCCTGGGTATCACCCAGCGCGCCGGTTGTGGTCTGCGCCAGTCCTCTCACCCACCAGCCACCGGCAAGAAGAAATAGACCCGGTTGCCGTCCCGCAGCTCGGTTGCCCCTGCCTTTTCAAAGGTCAGCGGCCTGGCATCGACAAAGAGCGAGTAGACTATCTGATCGAAGGGCTTTCGCAGGCCCTTGCCCCGCAAACCGGCTTCAAATTCCGGATAGCGATCCTGCAACTCGTCGAGCACGTCGGCGACGGTGGTGCCCTGGGGCACGATCAGCTCGATCTTGGCCTCGCCCACTACCTGGGAGAGCGGGGCGCCCAATTTGACGGTGATTCTCACGTATACTGATCCTTTCGCGCCACCAACCCCAAGAAAGAGCTGGCGTTGATGCAGGGACTCGTAGATCGCAGGACAACGAGCCAAATGTTTGCGCTATTCCATTCTAGCAGCGAACGCTGGAATCGGCAAGGCGTAGCACTCCTCCGTGACGATAGTAAGCGAGGACCCGGGAGCACGTAAGCGGAGAGCCCATTGCGCCGCCGGCCGAACCGTCGGCGTCCGCCGCACAGCCTTACCGGAGGTACATGATATGCATCAGGACGAACTGGACCTAACTGTTGAAGAATACACCGAGGCTATCGCGCTCAACCCGCAGGACGCAAAAGCTTACGGCAACCGTGGACTGGCCTACTACGACCAAGGCGACTACGACCGCGCCATCGCCGACTTTGACCAGGCCATCGCCATCGATCCGCACGACGCAGAAACCTTCAGCGACCGCGGACTCGCCTATTACTTCCGAGGCGACGTGGACCGGGCGATGGCCGACTACGACCAAGCCGTCACCCTCGATCCGCAGCTCGTAGAGGCCTATAATAACCGCGGGACCGCTTGTTACGATACGGGCGACCTAGGTCAGGCTATCGCCGACTATGATCGGGTCATCGCTCTCGATCCAGGGGACGCCGATGCCTACTACAACCGCGGGAATATTTACCACGAAATGGGCGACTTGGACCGGGCCATCGCCGACTTTGATCAAGCCATCGCCCTCAACCCGTTGCTCGCACCAGCCTACAACAACCGAGGGCTAGCCTACTACGACATGGACGAACTGGACCTAGCCATCGCCGACTACGGGCGGGCCATGACGCTCAACCCAGAGTCCGCGTTCTCCTACTACAACCGAGGGAACGCTTACTACTCCAGGGGCGATCTAGAAAGGGCCATCGCCGACTACGACCAGGCCATCGCCCTCGACCCGCAGGATGCTGATACCTACTTTAACCGGGGAAATGCCTACTTCTCCTTGGGTGACCTGGACCAAGCTATCGCAGACTACAATCGGGCGATTTCTCTCAACCCACAGGATGCTGAAGCTTTCAAGAACCGCGGGCTCGCCTATGACAACAGAGGCGACTTGGGCCAGGCAATTGCCGACTATGGTCAGGCCATCGCCCTCGACCCACAGGATACTGATGCTGACAGCGCCGATGAACTCGCCTAACAGAGGGTATTTCGCCTCTGGCAGCAACCCACCGGTGGCGGCAGCGTCCTACCCGAACAGGGCATTGGCCGTTCGCTGCCACGCCCACCGAGTTCGACACGATGCGTGTTCTACGTGGGCTGCACTCGGTATCCTGATCAACCTAGACCACCGAGGGGGTACAGTGTGATCTCAGCAAGACGAATCCTGGAAACTACGCGTCAGAGGATGCTCTATCGCAATATGGTTTATGCTTGCTTATTGCTATGCTGTGTTGTCATGGCGATAGCACTTGATGACGGTCCCCCCGAGTGGAAAGCAATGGTCGGTTCGGCTGTCATCGGTACTGCGTTTGCATTCCTCAACCGCCCTCTGGTTTCTCATGCACGCGAAGTAGATGACTTGTTCTACCTGCAAAGTGGGTCTGAGGGACCTGGCTGGCTGAGCATTTTGAATGGCATCGGGGTGGTTGCCCTGCTTGTATCCATCCTTTTTGTCGAAGCAGCATATCTAAATTGCGCAGGTTTTTCTCTAGCGTTTGCCTCTACGATCCTGATCCTCCAATTTGAGGGGTCATACGGAGAATTGCGCTTGGGAGAACCTGAGAACTAGCCAGAAGTAACACTCCTTGCGCGGTGGCGCTGTTCTCCCAGTTCAAGGGGTAGCCTGCGGAACAGAGCCGTCTATGATCTGTACATACTCGCCAATTCCGGGTAAGGGTCTGGCCCGCCACGCCGGTCTATTTCGGCGCCAATGGCCCGCAGGCAAGCTGGCAGGTCAGCAAGCACGTCCTCTGGTGTAAGAAGAAGGCTTTCGGGCCAATGTTGCTGGGCATCATTGATCTCGATGCCCAGCACACCATCCCGGCAGGGCAAGGCCAGGGATGCGACGTACTCGGCCCCTGCCTCCTTTATGGGATACTGGCGCTCAGGCGATAGGCCGGAATCGCGCAGGGCGTGATAGAGGCGGTCAACGAACTCGTCGCTTTCGATAAAGAGGTCGTTGATCTCCTCAGCAGCCTCAAAGCGATCCCAGGTCGTATGGATAAAGGCAATGCGCCGCCAGCGCAGGCTGACGATGGGTGGATCGCGCCTCTGAAGCGGTCCCAACTGGAGCTTGTAGTAGCGATCGCCAGAGCGCGGATGATCCGGTTCGTCGGACAGCAACTGGCGGCGGGTGACCAACTCGTGGCCCAGCCGTCGGGCATAGTAATGGATGGCCCACTTTTGCCCGACAAAGGCCGATGTAAAGTAGAAGGCTATGTATTCAAAGTACGCGCCTGCCGTTGCCCTCCTTTCCGGCAGGCGGTACCAGCCCTCACGTTGTGCGATTTCGAAATCCTTGGGGCGGTTCATCACCGCCACGAGGACCCGGTCTTCGGGATGCATCCCGCCTATTCCACGATGACCATGTCGCTGCTGCTGCGGCCAAAGACCTCGGGCGAATACATCTCCTCGGCTTTGGCCGGCGGCACCACAAAGGTTCCGGGGGTGGTGGCCCGGGCCACGTACGAGTAGTCGTAAACACCATCCCACAGCAGCGAGGTAAAAGCCTCGGCCCGCTCGTCGCGCATATTCTGGTGCTCGTACCAGGGTCCCCACCACCACCAGCCATAGCGATAGTCTGGCGCGTTGGGATCCTGGGGCACAGCCCCCGAGACGGCGAGTGCCGGATTGACAATCTCGAGTCCAGCTGGCAGCGGATCGACCAGAGCCACGTGATAGCGCCGGTTGTCAGCGACCATGTTGAGCTTCACCCGCACGCGCGCCCCAGCCTTGATGTGCCAGACCCCGTCATCGTCGAGGTAGACATCCTCCGGGTCATCCACCGCACCGTAGCTGCGCTGGACGACAAAGCCCATGTCCAACGGATCCAGGCTCAGGTCAGTCGGCGCGTAGCGCAGGCCCAGCCGGTAGTAAAGCCGCCCGGGCCCCTCCTTGCTCAGGATCAGGTCCTGCACGTCCTGGCCCGTGGTCAGATAGCTCATGGGGATTTCCGTCTCGTGCCGCTCAGTGGTCCGACCCTTATACGTGTGATCCCCGATGTAGGTATCACCCAGCCAGATGCGCGCTACAAAGTCGGGCGTCTGCGCCTCAAAGGTGTTGAAGTAGCGGTCGAGGGCCAGCAGGACAAAGACGTTCTCCTGAGTGTTGTTCCAGCGCCCCTTGGTGCGATGCGCCAGCAGCCCGTTGACCACCTTGGGGATAAGATCGCTGTCCGGCTGCGCAGCGATCATGGCATCAAGGATTAGTGCGTCGGTACGTCTGTCCGAATGGAGCAGCAAGTATGCCTGGTCGCCGTAGTCCGTAGTAAAGTTGGCCGCTCCAGCTGTCTCGACGGCCCTGTTGGCTATGTGACGCTGGATAGCTTCGACTTCGGCAGCCGAGCCGGGGTCGTCGAGCAACACCTGCCACAACCAGGCCACCGCCTCCAGCGACAGACCTTCCAGGCCAGCATCGTCCAGAAGCCTCTGAGCCTTGGGCACGTCCCCGTCACCCATCAGGTGACGAACATAGAGCGCATAGGCACTCACAGTCTGGCGGGTACGCTTGTCATACCAGTCCGGATAGTGGGCCTCGATCTCCTGCAGATAGCTCAACACACTCGAGCGCATTTCGGGCGGCACGTAAAAGTCCATGTCCTGGGCCCGCTGGAGAGCATGCGCCACGTGGACCGTGTTAAAGGGGATCGAGTCACGGCGGCGCGTCCAGTATGGGAAGCCGCCATCATCGTTCTGAAGCCCCTGAAGCTCTTCGATATCCCGCTGTACAGCCGCCTCGATCTCGGCCGGCGAGGGCAACCCTTCGGCAGAAAAGGCCTCAAGCACATCGCGCAGGGCGGATACGGCCAGGATGCGCGAAGCGAGTTGCTCCGAGCAGTCGAAGCGGTAAGAGACCAAGTAGAGGACCGCATCGGTCAACGCCTGCAGCGCCGTCGAGGAGGTGCTGATCTCCAGGCCGCCGAACTGGGAATAGACCGTGTCGCCGGGCGATTCGACCGGTTGGGCCACGGCCACAGGCTGGTCCCCAGCCCCGCCGTCGACGACCCCGTAGGTGGCAAATGCCTCGGTGGTGGCGGGGGTGTAGACGGGCAGTTCTCCGGTCGCGGCATCGGCAAAGTCACCCGATACAGCCGCCACCTGGAAACGGGCCGTGCCTGCCGAGACCGTCGTCGCGGCGAAGCGAAGCTCCACCCGATCGCGGCCCGGGATGGTGACGCGCTGACCCGAAACGCCGGTCAGCTCAAGGTTGCTGGTCTCCAGGACCACGTCGACGATGAGAGAGTCACCGGTCTGGTTCTGAACCACTATGGGTAGCTCAAAGCTGTCGCCAAAGTTGAGAAAGCGCGGCGCCGATGGCCGGACCATCAGCGGCAGCCGGGCTACCAGGTTGGCCTCGGCCGAGCCGAACTGGCTGCCACCAGCGACCGCTACGACCATGACCCGGTAGCGGGTCAGGTTGTCGGGCAATGACACCTCGACTGTGGCCTGCCCGTTGGCATCGGTGCGCACTTGGGGGGCAAAGGTAGCCAAGGGATCAAAGTCGGTGCGGATCCGTATCGGCTCCGCAGCGCCAGGCGCGCCCTCACCCGCCGCGGCCGGCGCCTCTGTCGCCATCGGCGCTGAGGGTGGGACCTCTGCCTCCAGCAAAACCTCCTCAACGACCGCAGCGTCGCCGAGGCTCTGGGCCGAGCGGACGCCGCCTTCCGCGCCCAACGCTTCAGGGCTAGCCAGCACGATACTGGACCGGGCGTACCAGCTACTCAGGCCCGAGGGCCGCGTCTGGTAGAAGGTCGCCATCGGGTCGGCCAGTTGGTAATTGGTGAGCGCCAGGATGGCCTCGTCGACGACGACCACGGCCAACTCGGCGTCGGATACGGGATTGCCCTGAGCATCGGCCAATAGGAGGTCAATCGTGGTCTTGCCACCTGGCTCCAACTCCTTCTCACGGGGCGTCACCTCCAGCGATAGGGTTCGCTGCAAGGGCGGCACGCTCAGGTCGAGGCTGCCAGTGGCATAGGCCGGACGGTCAGGCACACCAGAGACAGGATCGCCCTGGTCATCAAGGCGCGGGGCTGATCCAACGAGATCGACCTGCACATGCAGGTTGGGGATGTGGGATTCCTCGATGGGCACTCGCAGGGTCAGTGTGTCCTCGTCGATGTGAAAGCGCTCGGTGTAGAGCAAGCCGCTGCGGCTGACCGAGAGCAGGCCCTCGGCCGGGCTGAAGGGGCTCTGTACCAGGATCTCGGCCACATCGCCTGGCTGGTAGCTCTCCTGGTCGGGGATCAGGGTGACCGTCTCCTGCTCTACCTTGCGCGCCGGGGGTCGTTTGCCCCCGCTCACCCAGCGGGTGAACTGGCTATGATTCTCCCGGCCAAAGGCATCAGTGACGGTCGCCGTGATCTGATATTCGCCGCCTGTAGCGGTCTCAAAGGTACAGGACACCGGCTCCTCGGTCGAACCAACGGTGCAAGTCTGGACGTCGACGGTTTCCTCCCGCCAACTTCCGCGCGAGTACCGCCACTCCAGCCGAGCGGCCTGGACCTCTATCGGGCAGTCGGGAACGGGGACACCGTCCAAATCGGTGACGATGAGGTCGATCTTTAGCGGCTGCCCGCGCTGGACAAAGGTGCGTTCGCTGCGCAGGCCGACGTACAACTCGGCGGGATGCACCAGCAGACTGGTGGTCCCGGCCCAGGCCTGGCGGTTCACGTCCATCACCGTGGCCTCGGCTAGCACACTGTAGGGCCGAAGTTCTTCGGCCTGATCAAAGTCGAGCTGGAGGTAGTGATTGCCTGAGCCGTCGGTCATCCCGGTAAAAGTCTCGACCTTAACCTCCTCGGAGGGGGGCCAGATGCCATAGGCCTCCTCAAGGTAGGGAGTCCGGTAGTCGAACCACCAGGGCGTCCACTTGCCAAAGACAAAATCGGGCCAGTTGGGAGGCGAGTAACTGCTGGGTGAAGAGGTGACCTGCCAGGTCACGTCAGCGTTGGGCAGCGGGCCTCCAGCGTAGTAACTGGCCTCGACCGCCACCGTGGCCCGACCGCCGACAAAGTAAGGACCGGTTGTCTCGTTTCGTGCGGTTACCTCGAACTCGGGCCGGCGGAACTCTTGAACCTGGAACCTGTGCTCATGGTAGAGACCATCCAGGCCGCTCAAGCTGCCACGAGCGTCCAGCCGAATCCAGGCGTAGCCCAGGTTGGCGTTGGTAGGCAGGGTAAAGACAAAGTCGAAACCGCCGAGGAGGTTGACTGGAGCCTCACCGCTGAGAAGGTCATTGCCCTGCGGGCCGACTACGGTGTAGCTCACCGAGTCGAGCCCCTCACCAACCAGCCCGACATCGCCATCCTGCTTGCCGCCTATCTTCCGCAACCAGCCCTTGACGTGGACCTCCTCACCGGGCCGGTACATGGCTCGGTCGTCAAAGACGTACCAGCGCAGCTCAT
>JASFLR010000084.1:0-8489 GCA_050117995.1 Anaerolineae bacterium | reverse complement strand
GACCACCGCTGCGCGTCGCGGCCCATAACCTGCCGCTTCAGGTGGGCGTCGGCGTTGTCTTCACCGGTGCGGTTGTGCCAATACTGGTCGATGGGCGCGTGCGGCGCCAGCTCTTCGAGCCACACCTCGTAATCGTGGTGCAGGCCGCTTTCGTCGTCGTTGATAAACACACTCGCAGTAATGTGCGGCAGTACAGTACACTGCTTGGCATTTACAAGGGTCAGTCCCGTCTTTATCGTATACCACACTCGTACCACTGCCGGTCGAGGCCCTAGCGGCGATAGGCCGCGCCCTGAGCAACCACAACTGAACCCAACTTCTAAGCGGGAAAATGAATCCTACTGCGGCTCTGGTCGCCGAGATTGCACTCGTGAAGAGAGCAGACGGCGGGGCACAATGAAGGGATCGTCTCCACAATCAGATCTGAACCGCTGGCGACAAGTAAGGCCGATAGAAGATTGAACGCAAAGACGACAGCTATGATGATCTCTCAGGCGTCCGCTCATCTGCCATAGGCGGCGAGCCGTCTCCAGGTGATACGACTCGGGCGAAGACTCGG
The DNA here is from genome assembly GCA_050117995.1 of Anaerolineae bacterium. Classification (GTDB taxonomy): domain Bacteria; phylum Chloroflexota; class Anaerolineae; order JAAYZQ01; family JAAYZQ01; genus JBFFCR01. The sequence continues at coordinate 7,930 of JASFLR010000084.1, read as the reverse complement.
CCAGGACGCCCTCCGCACATCAGCCAGGAACAGCGCCGGCGCCTTGTTATCGATTGGCAGTATTTCCCACTCTTACCCGGTCAGGCTGCTTTCCAGCACTGAGATGAGTGAACGGACAACACGCTCTCGGTGGTCCAAAGCTTCCAGTGCAGCCTCCAGGGCCTCCGGGTCCCGGATGAAGCTCGTGGCATCCTGCTTGGTCTTCTCAAAGTAGTCGGCCAGTTTCGCCAGGTTGTCCGTGAGCCAGGCGACCTTACCCCGCATCCGGTTTGTCTCTTCGGTTTCGCCGGCTTCCGTTGTCTTCTCCAGGCTCTCCAATTCAGGGGTCAAATCGGCAACCACCTCCAGCCAATCGTCGATGCTCATACCCGCCTTCTGCTGGAAATCCCGCCGGGCGTACATCTTTCTGAAGATATCCAATTCGTCGAACTCCCGGCTAACTTCTTCCAGCACCTGCCCTAGCTCATCGACACACTGCCGCACGGAGAAAGAGCGAGGGCCTTCAGCAGGATCGCGTGTCACTGTGGCCAGACCTTTGACCTGCCCAGGGGGCGTCGGCGCATGTTCTTTGGGAGGTTTGCCTGCCACCGCACCAGGCAGGAGACCCGCTTGAGCCAGAGGGCGGAAAGGATCCGCAAGCTGGCCGTGGTAGTCGCGGGCGTGAACGATGGTGTAGGCGAAGCCCGTAGCACAGTCCTCGGCCGGCATCAACCCTGCATAGCCGGGATTCGTGCCCATTTCAGTGAACTCATCGTATGATAGGCCGAACCGGGGGGCCATGGCCCGGAAAGCCGCATTCCCGCCAGGTGTGTCCACCATGCCAGGGGCAAAGACAAAGGCCGATACCCCTGCCTCCTCGCCCAATTCGGCGGCCAGCGAGAGCCCCAGAGAACGCAGCGCGGCCTTTGAAGCGAAATAGGGCGCCGCATATGGCATCCCTTCCTGGGAGGTGATGGTCACGATGACGCCTTCCTGGCGCTCGAGCATGCTGGGCAAGAAGGTGCGAATCGCCATCACAGCTCCACGCAGGTTCACAGCATAGGCCCGATCCCAGGCCTCGATAGGCACCTCGAGGATGCTGCCCGTCTGGTAAACGATCGCGTTGTTCACCAGGATGTCTACCCGGCCAAAGGTTTCGATGGCCCTGTCCGCCAGCGCCTGCATGCTCTTTTCATCTCCCACGTCGGTTTGAATGAACAGAGCTGTGCCGCCAGCGGAGCGAATCAAGGCCTCAACGTCAGCCCCAGTCTCGGCGATCTCGGCGATAATGACCTTTGCACCCAGCCAGGCCAGATTCCGGGCCAGCTCTTTGCCAATGCCCTGCCCTGCCCCCGTGATGAGCGCTACCTTTCCTGCCAGCGCATCGCGGGATAGATCCATTTTCTCGATCAACATTCTTATTTCTCCCTCTGTCTTGGTGCCTAGTGCCCGAACCAGGCGTGCAGCAGGACTATCAGCACCGGCGCCCGTGGGGCCTGTGTCCAGGGCTAGCGGATGGCGAGTTCCAGGAGAGGGGACGTCCGGAGTGCAGTACCTCGAAGAAGGGGTCGCTGAACAACCTCCATCCCTCCCATCCTCGGGACTCTAGGGAACCTGGCTCGAAGCCACGGCAACCTGGCTGCTGCCGGATGGTGCAGGCAGCATGCTGCGGTAGATGCGCCCCCCCAGCCAGGCAGAAGCCCCGGCTGCGGCGGCAAAGATGGCAAGCGGAATGACCTCCAGTTTGCCCTCGTAGGCCCAGGTCGGCAACAGCATCGCGCAAATGACCGAGCCCATGGCGAACGCCTTGGCCGCCACGATAGCGCTCAACAAATAGCCCGCGGCGCTTCCCCGCCACGCACGCTGGTGACCGGTTTACGAGCGCCGTCACCGCGCCGGCCGCGAGCAGAGCGATGACCAGACACAGTGCAACGATCCCAATCTGCGTTCTCCTTTTCATGATGGTCCTCCTCTTCGATTGCTGTGGGGCACCAGTGTCCCAGCCGTCCGCTGCATGCTGTTAGGCGGCCAGAAAACTTGAGAGTGTATCCGCGAAGGGTTGCCGCTCTTCGATAAATGGATAATGCCCGCTTCGCTCAAAGATAATCAGGTGCGCTTCTGGAATACTGTCTGCGAGTTCTTCACTACAACGTACAGGTGCTTGGGGATCCAAACGTCCCCCACACACCAGGGTTGGAACCTGGATTTCTTTTACTTGTTGGCTGTAATCCAGCCGGCGGGCTACCATTGGCCATTTATCCCGTGGTGGCGCAGGAAGGCGACGATCCTCTGGAGCAATTTCTACCACAGGTATGAGCGTCTTGTCAGCATAGGAATGCTTCCATAACAGACGAAGGAACTTCTTGTGTAGGGCCAAACTGCCCCAAGCTGATGACAACTGCAACCCCCAGATGACGAATCGCCAAAAATCAAGATCGGTTCGCCTCATACCCCACGGCATGCCCTGACCGCGTGCAATGGCTGGGCCGCCTGAGACAGTGCCAATCAGAACCAGGTTCTGAACACAGCTTGGATGAGCCAGTACATAAGCGATGGCGCATAACCCACCCATGCTATGACCAACAATACTGAATGAACCGCGGACGCCTATGCTACACAATGTTTCTTGGGTACAATCGAGCATTTCTGACATAGTGACTTTTGGCGATCGTGTCGAACGAAAAGCGCCAGGTGGGTCGAAAGTGACTACGCGGTGACCAGCCTGCACCAGAGTTTGTGCTAACATACCTTCCGCAATTGGAGATATTGAAAAGCTATGAGGATATGGCATGAGCAATACCGTCTGGCCTTCTCCGACTGAATAAATGGCAAGCCCGTTATGAAGAGTATGGAAGACAGTTTGTGAGGAAATGCTTGAGCTTGACATCGATTTTCTCAAAGCTTGTAGTCCTGACCACTGAAAACAGTACGGCTTTTTCGCTTCAATGTTGTGTTCTCCTAATCTATTGGCTAGATGACCATGCGCGCACACGGCAAACGAGTTGTACGCGTCTTTCCGTCAGGCACGGTGCAGGTGCCTAGAAACCGAAAAGGAAACGCATGAAATCAATGACCCAGTGAAAAGCAATGGCGGTCTCGAGATTTCTCTTGATCTGCAACAACGCCATTGGCAGTCCAAACAAGAGGCTGGTCGCCACTAGCATGGTTAACCCCATACTGGCATTTTCGAGGAAGAGATCGGGCAGATGATTGAGACTGTGGGGCACGACGGCCAGTATGACCGCCGCTGTCAAGGCCAAACGTGGGGAGTGGCTGCCCTCTAACAAGTTCAGGCAGAGGGCTAGTACAAAGAAACGAAAGATGATCTCTTCACTGATTGCCGGATTCAGCGCCTCGAAGGCGCTGGAGAAGATACCTCGAAAATCAACCGGGCCAGTCGTCAGGTAGAAGAACAGATTGTTGATGACAGCCAATGGAATCCCTGCCGCAATTCCAATCAGCAGGCTACGTCCAGTTCTCACTACAGGAGGTTGAAATGCCACTACGCGGGAAGCTTCCAGATCTTGGAAGAGCGCGACACCTCCCATGAAGCCAATCCAAACGATCCCACCTTCTAGCGCGTTGCTCCAAACGCTCGGATCCTTCAACGAATGAGAGAGCCCGGATAGAACACCGAGGGCCAGTCCAATTAGAAGCGTACGGGGCTTTACAAAGGATCTCCTCAGAACCAAGGCAAGCAATGCTGTCGCAGCCAAGGCCAATTGCGACCAATTCCAGATACGCATCGTGTAGTTGCCATGACTCAAGGGAAACCAGAGATTACTTGCATAGAGCCCTGCATACAGCAAGGCCATTAATCCTATGCCAATCCATCCCGCGACGTGTTCCCTAGTGGTCGAGAGAGACTCTCCTTGAAGCATATGCAAATCCTCCAATTTGGGATAGTCTCCGCGCATGATGTTGGTGGATATGGGCGTCGCGTTAAGCTGTAAGGTATTGGCATTGCGCTGACCCAACAGCTTGTCGCAAGAGACCTTGGCACCATGTCCAGCCCTCAGCGCATGAACCATTCGGTGGCTATGTGATTTTCTGCGCAGCAGCCTGCAGGTACCTATCCCCGGAGGCCACCAACTGTGATGCGTGGACCGAGCACGCCCCAAAGCAGCGCCACATCCACGAGCAGTGGGAGAATGGACCAGCCAGACAGCCAGATGACCTGTAGCGCGATGGACAGTACAGCGCCGGCGAGGATAAGCCACGGGAACCACGATTCTGGCACAATCCACCGCAGGAGAGCGGCTGCCGCCAGGAGAAAGCACGCAGCCGACGCAAAGGCCAGGGTAGGTGTGATTGCGTTCAGCAGATCCCCCGCAGGGAGAAGCGTCCGCGTTTCCACGGCAAAGGGCCAGAGCAATCGGCCGCCGACCCACCAGGGCGGTGGAGTGTCCCCGGCCTGTAGCGGGACAATCGCAGTGAGGTTGAGTTGTGCACCGAGCAGCAACAGAACAAGCATCAAGATCCACATGGCGTGACTCCTTTTTCTATCAATTGTTATGGTTTTCCAAGAACTGTAGAACCTTCTCTCTTGCCCCAGTGTTGCTGTTCATCAGCAAGGCAAGATGACCGCCTTCTTCCATCGGGATCAACTGTGCTCCCGCGATGCTGCGAGCAGCAAACTCACCCTGCTCAAAGGCAACCAGCGTGTCATCAGGAGCGTGTAGTACCAGGGCCGGAGCTCGGATATTGCGAATGTGCTGCGCATCATACTCGGACATATGTTGCTCAAGATTCTGCCCACTACGCCTGGCCCCCATCGGCTCTATCGATTTCAGAAACGCATTCATGCGGGCCACATCCTCGGCTGGCAGATGCTTCTGAACCTCAGGTGGAACTCCCAGCGCGGCGAGGAGGCTCCGTGGGCTCACACGCACCAGCGACCAGAAAACAAAGTCGTTGAGGAAAACCTTGAACAGGCTGTCCAGGATGGCAGGCCGGCGTGGGATAGCGTGGCTGGCAGCACTGATCAGGACCAGGGACGTGGTGCGCTGTGGATAGCGCAGAGCAAACAACAGGGAGGAGGGACCCCCCATCGAAACGCCGACCACGCCCACATGGTCGACGCCCAGTACATCCAGGAGACAGGCATACGCATCGGCTTGCTGGACCGAATCAGCACCCTCGGGCACGGGACTGCCCAAGAATCCAAAACGAGAGGGAGCCACCCAATAGAAGTCGCCGCCGATCAATCTGGCGAAATAGGCTCCCTGGTCGTACCCGCCGCCGGCTCCATGCACGATCAGCATCGGGGTGCCCTCACCGAATTCGGCGTATTGAATGGGTCCGCAGGTCGTCTCGATCGTCTTGTCGCCGCTCGAGATCCGCCGGTAGGCAAGAGACATGTCGCGCCGGTATTGTCTGTAGGCGAGCCCCCCACAGATTCCCCCTGCAAGGGCTACGGATCCAAGGACCAAGCCGCTAGAGCATTCTTTCTTCATGACGTCTCCAGACTTGCAGCCTTCCAATATCGCGAGTTGCTCTGATCATAGTACAGTCCGTCCCTGGGCAAATCACCTCACAGGCCAGTCTTTGACCTGGGCAGTTGACCAGTCATTTGCCTGGCTATCTGACCAGGCGCCAGCTTTCGTCCTATGCCCTTCTCCTACGTCGCGCTCCCCAATCTCCTCTGCCGCCTCAGATCTACTTCGCCAGCTTGGAAAGCAGTCCCGTTTGGCCGGGGCCAAGGAGCAGATCTGTCGCCAACTTGACCCAGTCATTCACCAGGAACCAGACCAGGGCGTAGCCCTGTCAATGGTGTCCCCACCCTATCTATAAGTCGGCGATGAGTTCACTGCGCTGAAAAATCCGTATGCCCCGTGATAGCGACACCGCATCTACCAGCCACAGGATGAGGCCCAACAACAGCACCAATCCCAGATTGAACTAGATGACTCCTGATGGTCGCTGGCTTGCCGGCGCCATTCGGCCCGAGCAGGGAAAAGATCTCGCCCTTCTTGATCTGCAAATCGATGCCTTTCGCCGCTTCTACGGCGCCCTGACCATTCCCGTACGTCTTGGCCAGATCCCTCGTCTCAGGCATCACATCCATGCCTGCCTTCCCCACTTTCTCTCCTTCGTTGCTCACGGTTTCTTGAACGGAACCAGCCGATTCATCCATGCTGGATAGTCCTCGTAGTCCTGGCCAAAGTCTTTGGCCCGTTGATCTTCGTCTTTGCCTATGAGAGGATCACGTGCCCGGCGGCGGCTGGAACTGCCCGGTCACCTGGACCAGTTGCTCGGCGACGGTCAGAAGGGCCATGTCGGCCCAGCGCTTGCCCACCACTTGGATACCCATCGGCAGGCCTTCTTTGCTGCGTCGCAGTGGAAGAACAACCACCGGATTGCCGGTCAGGCTAAAGAGGCCGGTGTAGACGCCGGTGGCCATCAGGTATGGTATCTCTTGCCTATCCACTTTGACGGTTGCCCGCAACTGCTCAATAGGATTTCGCGATTGAAGATGTGGATAGGCCGGCAGTGCGGCGACAGGGCATAACCAGGCATCCCAATCGGCCAGGAAGTGCTCCATTTTGGCAATAAAGACGTCCCGCTGGGAAAGCGCCTGCGCATAATCCTGCAAAGTAGCGCCGGCACCACGCATCAATCCCCGACTGGTCGGATTCGATCGGAAGAGCGGCTTAGACAGGGCTCGCCACACGAAACGGGGCAGGTGCAATGGCGACGCCCGAACCGTCAATGCGGCTTCTTTCAGTTCTCCATACACATGCAGCGCCTGCCCAAAGTCAAACTCGGGCGGATCGCGTCGTTCGACGCGACAGCCTGCCTGGGCCAGTTCCGCAGCCAGGTCCTTCAGGGCAGTTCGTATCTCTGTCGATACTGGCAGGCCAAAATCATCGCTCCAGGCGAAGCAGAGTTCACGCAAACCCTGGCAGGGAGAAGGTGTCCAGGGCACCGGTGGGACCTCCCACTCGCGATCGTCAGGCCCGCCGATGATCGTCAGCGCGAGCCCCAAGTCCGCGACCGAGCGGGCCAGCGGTCCGGGTGTAAGAAAGTATCGCAACAACCCTCGGCCTTTGCTTCCGGGTGGGGGAGGAATATGGCCGCTGAAGGGTACCCGGTAGTCGGTGGGCTTGAGACTGAAGATGCCACAAAAGTGGGCCGGGTTGCGCACCGATCCACCGATGTCGCTGCCAATGTCCAAGGGGGACATGCCACTGGCCACCGCTGCCGCGCTGCCACCACTGCTTCCGCCCGGGGTGCGCTCCAGGTCCCAGGGGTTGTTCGTGCGCCCAAATAGCAGGTTGTTGGTTTGCTCGTCGCCGGCCATGGCCGGCGTGTTGGTTTTGCCCGGGATGATAGCCCCGGCCTGGCGCAATCGCGCCACAACCGTGGCATCCTGTTTGGGGACATAGCCGGCCAACGGCTTGAACCCGCTCGTCGTCCGCATCCCGGCCGTCTCGAACACGTCCTTGATGGTAACCGGGACGCCATGCAGCGGCCCCCAGAGCTCCCCATGGGCCAATGCCTCGTCGGCTTCTTTTGCCCGCCGCCGCGCTCCCTCTTCGTCCAGCGTGACGATCGCATTCAGGGAGGGATTCTGTGCGGCGATGCGCTTCAAATGCGCCTCCAACACCTCCCGAGCGGATGCTCTATGTTGGCGGATAGCGGCTGCCAGTTCGCTGGCAGTGAGACAGGTTAACTCGTCCAATCGACTTTCTCCTTGCCGATCATAACCTTCAACCCTCGTGAACTCCTGTCCCATCAGGATACAGCCGTGGCAGCGATGACGTGGGCAGGAAGATGCTTTCCGTATATGTTCGTGTCTATGATTTGCTCCTCGCGCATGTCACGCCACGCGGACGTTACTTTGCATCAGGACCCGCTGCATGATATGTCAGACTCGTCCACGAACCGAAGAGACTAAACGTTTCTCCGGACGCTCTGTGCGGCGATGGAGCAGCCCGACCACGATCCA
>JASFLR010000083.1:0-8491 GCA_050117995.1 Anaerolineae bacterium | reverse complement strand
AAACGCGCATGGCCTGCATGGTCGGAAATACCAGGTACTCCAAACAAATGGAGAACCTCGACATACTCGACGTGCGCCAGGCATATCGCCAGGAATTGATAAGGAGTTTCGACGATGGATTTGAATCGTTTCACTGAAAAGGCACGGGAAGCCCTGCTCCAGGCTCAGACCTTGGCAGGCGAGTACAGTCATGGGCAGATCGAGGGCGAGCATTTGCTGCTGGCTCTTTTACGCCAATCCGATGGCATAGTCCCCATGATCGTGCAGGGCCTCGGCCTGCAAACCAATATACTGATCCAGCAGCTCGAAGGCGAACTGGGCCGCAAACCAAAGGTCTACGGAGGCACGACCCAGGCCGGCCTATCGCGCGAACTGCAACAGACACTGGAGCGGGCCATCAAGCTTGCCCAGGAGATGCGCGATGACTTTTGCTCAACTGAACACCTGCTGCTTGCCCTGACAGAGGACCGGGCCGGCAATGTCGCGCGCCTGCTACAAGCCCACGGCTTGACCAAGGACGCTATTTTGCGGGCACTTACCGGCATCCGGGGCAGCCAGCGCGTGACTTCAGAGACCCCGGAAGGTACCTACAAAGCGCTGGACAAGTACGGTCGCGACATGACTGATCTGGCCCGGGCGGGCAAGCTGGACCCGGTCATCGGCCGCGATGAAGAGATCCGGCGGGTCATCCAGGTACTCAGCCGGCGCACCAAGAACAACCCGGTGCTTATCGGCGAGCCTGGTACGGGCAAGACCGCCATCGTAGAGGGACTTGCCCAGCGCATCGTGCGCGGTGATGTTCCCGAGGGCCTCAAGAACAAACGACTTGTACAATTGGACTTGGCAGCCATGCTTGCCGGCGCCAAATTCCGCGGCGAGTTCGAGGAGCGGCTAAAGGCGACCCTCAAAGAGATCACGGACGCCGAAGGTCGCGTCATTGCCTTCATCGACGAGCTACACACCGTCGTCGGCGCAGGCGCGGCCCAGGGCGCTATGGACGCCAGCAACATGCTCAAACCCATGCTGGCCCGCGGCGAGCTTCACTGCGTCGGCGCCACCACCCTGGACGAATACCGCGAGCATATCGAAAAAGATGCTGCGCTGGAGCGACGCTTCCAGCCGGTGCTGGTGGACGAGCCCACCGTCGAGGAGACAATCAGCATCTTGCGCGGTCTGAAGGAGCGGTATGAAGTGCACCATGGGGTGCGCATCCAGGATTCGGCAGTGATTGCCGCTGCCACCATGTCCGACCGCTACATCAGCGACCGTTTTCTGCCCGACAAGGCCATTGACCTCATCGACGAGGCCGCCAGCCGCCTGCGCATGGAGATCGACTCCAAGCCGCAGGAACTGGACCGTGTCGACCGCCAGATCATGCAACTAGAGATCGAGCGCGAGGCGCTGAAGAAAGAGAAGGACAAGGCCAGCAAAGAACGGCTCAAAAAGCTGGATAAAGAACTGGCCGATCTTCAGGAAGATAGCCGGGCCCTTACCGCCCGCTGGGAGCAAGAGAAGAGCGCCATTGAGGGCCTGCGTGACACCAAGGAGCAGATCGAGCAGGTGCGCCACCGGATCGAGGAGGCACAGCGGCAGTACGACTACCGGCAGGCATCCGAGCTCCAGTATGGTGAATTGGCCCGCCTGGAGAGCCAGCTAGCTGAGCAGGAGGAACAACTGAAGGCGCTGCAGACCGGGCAGCAGTTGCTCAAGGAAGAGGTCGGCAGCGAGGACGTCGCCCAGGTCGTCTCGACCTGGACAGGCATCCCCGTCAGCAAGCTGCTGGAGGGCGAGATCGAAAAGCTGCTCCGGATGGAGGACCGCCTGCATATGCGGGTCGTGGGCCAGGACCGGGCCATCAGCGTGGTATCCAACGCCGTGCGGCGTAGCCGGGCTGGGCTCCAGGATCCCAACCGGCCCATAGGCAGCTTTATCTTTCTGGGGCCAACTGGCGTCGGCAAGACCGAGCTGGCCCGTGCGTTGGCTGAATTCCTCTTTGACGACGAGAACGCTATGGTCCGCATCGATATGAGCGAGTACCAGGAGCGTCATACCGTGTCCCGTCTCGTAGGCGCTCCTCCGGGGTACGTCGGCTACGAGGAAGGCGGACAGCTAACCGAAGCGGTGCGGCGGCGGCCTTACACTGTGGTCCTTTTCGATGAGATCGAAAAGGCCCATCCCGAGGTGTTCAATACGCTGCTGCAACTGCTGGACGATGGACGGCTGACCGACGGTCACGGGCGGACGGTCGACTTTAAGAACACTGTGGTCATCATGACCTCCAATGTGGGCACCGAATTCCTGGATGGTCGCGATGCCACAACTGACGAGCAGCAGCGTGACCTGGTGCTGACCGCGTTGCGACAGCATTTCCGGCCCGAGTTCCTGAACCGCGTCGATGAAATTATCATCTTCCACGGACTCACCAAGGAGCACCTGATGGAGATCGTAGAGATCCAGGTACGCCGCCTGCGAGAACTGCTTTCCGATCGCCAGCTCCGGATCGAGCTGACCGACGCGGCCAAAGCCCATCTCGCCGACGAGGGGTACGATCCAGCGTATGGTGCGCGCCCGTTAAAGCGCGTCATCCAGCGCCAGGTCCAGGACCCGTTGGCCCTGGGACTGCTAAAGGGCGACTTCTCCGAGGGTGATCTGGTTCGGGTGGACGCCCGGGATGGACGACTCACCTTTGAGCGGATCGCAGGCCCCGATCAGGAGGCCTAATGCCCTCGCTGCGGCCTTTGGATGGCCACGGTCACCTTACTTGGATGTAACGGGGCAGCTATCGCCATGACGCGCTGCAGGAGTGAGCACCCCTCGATATGCTCAGGGTGCTCACGGCGGCTCCTTCGACGGGCTCAGGATGCCGCCGCTCGCTGGCCTGGGATAAATGAGGTGGCCCTACTTGGGTGGCACCTTGAGCTTGTCTGAAAACCAGATACTGGGTATAATAACTAAAGCGAATCACAGCATTGGGAGTGTTGCAACGAAACGCCAGGAGCGAACCGGCGTATAGAACGTTACAGCTTGCCAGAGAGCAAGCCTTGAAAGAGAGCACTATATCATGGAGCGATTTGACCGATTTACCGAGCGGGCGCAGGAAGCGGCCGCCAAGTCTTACGAGGTTTTACAACGCTACGGACATAGCCAGGTAGACACCGAGCACCTGCTGCTGGCACTCATCGAGCAGCCAGAGGGTGCGGTTCCCCAGATCCTCGAGCGAATGGGCGTGGAACTGGAGGCCATCCGTGAGCGGCTGGACGAGGAGCTGCAACGCACCGCCCGGAGCCAGATCTATGGCGGCGGCGTGCACCAGGTCTATATCACCCCCAGACTCAAGCGAGTGATGGACCTCTCCAACGAAGAAGCGTCCAAGCTGAAGGATGACTACATCTCGACCGAACACCTCTTCCTGGCCATCGCCAGCGAAAAGAACACTGGTGCGGCCCGCGTCCTGGCCGAATTCGGCGTGACGCGCCCGCGCATCCTGGAGGCGATCGAAGAGTTGCGCGGTGGGCAAAAAGCATCCAGCCCCCATGCCGAAGCACGGTACCGCACCCTCGAGAAGTACAGCCGCGACCTGACCCAACTTGCCCGGGAGAGCAAGCTCGACCCCGTCATCGGGCGCGATGCCGAGATTTTGCGCGTCATCCAGGTGCTCAGCCGCCGCACCAAGAACAACCCGGTGCTCATCGGCAGTGCCGGCGTGGGCAAGACCGCCATCGCCGAGGGTCTCGCCCGCAAGATCGCCGAGGACGATGTGCCCGAGATCCTCAGCGGCAAGCAGGTCGTGCAACTCGACCTGGGCGCCATGGTTGCCGGGACGCGCTTCCGTGGCGAGTTCGAGGAGCGGCTCAAGAGCGCCATGGAGGAGATCCAGAACGCCGAGGGCCGCGTAATCCTCTTCATCGACGAGATCCACAGCGTCGTGGGCGCGGGTGGGGCCATGGGCGCACTCGATGCATCGAGCATGATGAAACCGGCTTTGGCCCGCGGCGAGCTGCGCTGCATTGGCGCCTCTACGCCCGACGAGTACCGCCGCTATATCGAAAAAGACGCTGCCCTCGAGCGGCGCTTTGCCCCAGTGTGGGTCGAGGAGCCCTCAGTAGACGAGACAATTGAGATGCTTAGAGGCCTCAGGGACCGCTACGAGGCCCACCACAGCGTGCGCTTTACCGAAGAGGCACTGGTGGCTGCCGCGCGGCTGTCGCAGCGCTACGTTACCGACCGCCATCTGCCAGACAAGGCCGTGGACCTGATCGACGAGGCTGCCAGCAAATTGCGCGTGGCCATCTACTCCATGCCGCCTGACTTGAAGGAGATCAAGGCGCGCCTGCAGAAAATGGCGACCGAGGAGGAAGCAGCCTGGGCAAACCGCGACTATGAGCGGGCGGCCCAGTTCAAAGCTGAGCGGCTCGCCCTCGAAGACGCGTACAAGGAAAAGCGCGCTGCGTGGCGCCAGGAGACCGGCCTGGACGAGACCGTCGAGGCTGAGGATATCGCCGAAGTCGTCGCCACATGGACCGGCATCCCGGTGAGCAGCCTCCTCCAATCTGAAGCCGAGCGCCTGCTCGCCATGGAAGAACACCTGCACGAGCGGATCGTCGGCCAGGAAGAGGCCATCATTGCCGTCGCCGACGCCATCCGCCGCGCTCGGAGCGGCCTCAAAGACCCGCGCCGCCCAATCGGCAGCTTTATCTTCCTCGGCAGCTCGGGCGTCGGCAAGACAGAGCTAGCCAAAGCCCTGGCCCAGTTCATGTTCGATGACGAGGAAGCTATGGTCCGCATCGACATGAGCGAGTATCGCGAGCAGCACACCGTCAGCCGCTTGTTCGGCGCGCCGCCGGGCTATGTGGGCCACGAGGAGGGCGGCCAGCTCACCGAGGCAGTCCGCCGCCGTCCCTACCAGATGGTCCTATTCGACGAGATCGAAAAGGCGCATGCCGACGTATGGAATGCGCTGCTGCAGATCATCGAGGACGGGCGGTTGACCGATGGGCAGGGACGCGTGGTCGACTTCCGTAACACGGTCATCATCATGACCTCCAACATCGGCACCGAGTATGCCAAGCAGGGCGGGACCCTGGGCTTTGTGCGCTCCTCTAACGGCGACGAAGAGGCACGCGAGAACAAGAAAAAGATCGAGGAGGGGCTGCGCAGGACCTTCCGTCCCGAGTTCCTGAACCGCATTGACGAGGTCATCATCTTCCACACCCTGACGCTGGAGCACATGGTGCAGATCGTCGACCTGCAGATGAAAGAGATCCGCGACCGGCTTGAGGATCGGGGCATCACAGTCGAGCTGACCGAGGCGGCCCGCGAGTGGCTCGCCCAAAAGGGCTACGATCGAGCCTTTGGCGCCAGGCCCTTGCGGCGGACCTTGCAGCGCTACCTGGAAAGCCCCCTCTCCCGGCGTATCTTGCAGGGCGAGTTCGAAGCAGGGGACAAGATCCTCGCAGAGGTGGGCGACGACGATGAGCTAGCCTTCGAAAAGCAGGAGACCGGATCAGGCGAGGAGCCAGAACCGGCACCGAGTCACGAAGCAGAACCCGTAGAAGCCTAGCCTCTTTGTGCCGGACATCAAAAAAGGCCTCCGGTTCAGGGTGACCGCGGCTCGATCAAGCCAGCGGCAACATCCCCGAATCGGAGGCCTTTAGCAAAGACCCCCTAGCTCCTCGATTCGCCCGGGCTACCCTCCCTCACCAGACCGGAAAAGGGCTGCACCGGGCGAGTCCTCGTGACAGTGCCCGCATCCCACGTGGGGCTCGTCCACCGCGACCAGGTACTTGGAACAGATCGCGCTCACCTCGACTCTGCGCGATAGGCCCAGGAAGCCCTTCACCACCCGTCCCTCCAGCACCAGATTCGGGCAGGCATTGGCCCGCAAGATGCCGGGCACCGGGCACTTGTGGCACAACTGAGGGCGCCACGGCTCCGAAGCCGGGTTCTGCGCCAGAAGCCGGCACTCCTCCCGTTCCCGCCCTCTGAAGTAATCGGCGTAGAAATAGCGACATTCCTCTCCCGCCGGTGTGATCAAGACTGCCTCCGCACTCCCTACCGATGCACGACGACCAGCGTGCCTTTGGGCGCCCACTGGTATAGCCACTTGGCATCGGGGATCTTCATATTCACACAACCATGGCTCATCGGCGTGCCAAAGTTGTTGTGCCAGTACGCCCCGTGGATGGCATAGCCCCGATAGAAGTACATGGTCCAGGGCACATTGGGCAAGCTATATCCAGGACCGCTCATGTGTGTGGCGCGATACTTGGCATAGATCCTGAACCGCCCTACCACCGTTGGATAGTACCTCGTGCCTGTCGAAACGACGGCTCTGAAGACCGTGGTCTGCCCCACATGAGCGTACAGTCTTTGCTGAGACAGGTCTATCTCGATCCACTTGCCTGCTTTGCTCTTGTCCGCAGGGACCTTGGTCGGCGTGGGGGTCGCGGTTGGTGTGGGCGTCGGCGTGGACGTGGGTGTGGGAGTATAGGTAGGCGTCGGCGTGGGCGTCGGCGTCAGCGTTGCTGTGGGGGTCGGCGTGGGGGTAAAGGTAGGCGTTGGGGTTGGCGTATCTGTGGGCAACAGCGCTGCCACGACCACGCGCGGCGCATCGGTCCATATCACCGACGCCGCCAGGAGAAGAACGACCAACAAGGCCCCCAGGACCAGCCAGCCCCTCGCCCAGGACCGCACCGAACTGGAATCGGCCAACGGAACCAACGGGCCGGGAACCGGGGCTCGCGAAGCGCTGTGCGCGTGCGGCTTCTTTGACCGGTAGGGGGGCAGGTTTCCAGCCTCCCGCCGCACGACCCTCAGTGCCTGCCTGGCCCGCTCGTTTCCCGGGTCCAGCTCCAGCACCTGCGCCAGATGGGCCAGCGCCTCCCGCGGATCATCCAGGACTGCGGCTCTTGCCAGTAGCGCCTCGACGTGCGCCGGATCGCTTTCCAATACCGCGGCAAAATACCGCTGGGCGCGGCGGTTCTGCCCTGCCCGCGCGGCATTGTGGCCCCGCTGAAACAGGGCGGCAATCTGTTCCTCATGTGTCGCACCTGGGGTGCGATTCGCAGTCAACGATCCACACTCTCCCGATCAGCTTGCCAGATCCGTGAAGCTACTGGCGCAAACAAGCAGTAAAAGGCTGCATATACCAGCTCTACCCTCGCTAAACCGCTTGAACCATCAAATTATACCTGAAAAGCTGGTAGAGGGCAAAAATCCCCAGTCAAAACCAAGTCTCGCCAGGCTCAGTAGCTCACTGCAAGCCCACCACCTCTGCTGCCAGCCTACAGGTGGATGCAGCCTGAAAGGGTCTACCAGTCTAGACCATAGGGTGCAGGGAATTACACCCCTGTATTCCCTCTTGCGACGATTGCCAGCGGGCGCTTGTTATGATAAAATACACAAAAGTTCTGCCATAGAAGGGAAAGGACGGTCAAAGATGGTAGCGAAAAGGCTTTTCCGCGCTAGAATAATGGCACTACTGGTAATCGTCGTCGTTCTGACCATGGCCTTGCCCCTGTCCGCCCACGCCCAGTCCCAAGTTCACGTCGTCCGCCGCGGCGACACACTCTACTCCATCGCCCGGCGCTACGGCACCAGTGTACAGGCCATCATGAGTACCAACGGCCTGAGCAATCGCAACTTTATCTGGGTAGGCCAGCGCCTGACCATCCCCGGTACCAGCAACGGCGGTTTCAGCTCCGGCGGCAGCACAGCCTCCGGGGGCATCTACGTCGTCCGTCGTGGCGACACACTCTACTCCATCGCCAGGCGTCATGGCACCAGCGTGCAGGCCATCGTGAACGCCAACGGCCTGCGCAATAGCAACTATATCTGGGTGGGCCAGCGCCTGACCATCCCCGGCGCCTCCAGCTCTGGAGGCAGCAGCTCGCAGGGGGGCGGAACAATCCCCTCCAGCAGCTCGGTGCACGTCGTACGGCGTGGCGACACGTTAGCCAGCATTGCCCGCCGCTATGGGACCTCTGTGGCAGCCATCGCCACGCTGAACGGCCTGCGCAACCCCAACTTCATCTTTGTGGGCCAGCGGCTGAATATCCCCGGTGGTGGCGGCAGCAGTAGTGGCGGGACAACGCCCCCCAGCACCAGCGGCGGCACCAAATGGATCGATATCGATCTGAGCAGCCAGAGGTTGCGGGCCTATTCGGGCAACACCCTCCTGCGCACGATGGTCGTCTCCACCGGCATCGCCCGCTACCCGACGCCGCCCGGCCGCTTTCGCATCTATTCCAAGTACCCCAGCATCACCATGTCGGGGCCGGGTTATTATCTGCCCGGTGTGCCCCACTCGATGTTCTTCTACCGTGGTTATGCTATCCACGGTACCTACTGGCACAACAACTTTGGCACGCCCATGAGTCACGGCTGCATCAACCTCACCCGAACCGACGCCGCCTGGCTCTACAGTTGGGCCCCCATAGGCACCCTGGTCGTCATTCACTGGTAGCATCCCGCGCTCGTTGCCCCCCCGGTA
>JASFLR010000082.1:0-8501 GCA_050117995.1 Anaerolineae bacterium | reverse complement strand
CGGTCTCCTCGCGCGCTGCAGCCAGGTAGCGCAGGCCCTCCTCCCCCAGCCCCTGAAAGCTGTACGGGGACGTGCGCGGTTTGAAGGCACCGCCGCGCAGCATCTGGGCCCCGGCACCCTTGACGGACCGGGCCGCATCCAACAATTCCTCGCGTCCCTCCACGGCACAGGGACCCGCCATCACCACCAGTCTTTCGCCACCCACAGCAATGCCATTGATAGGCACAATCGTATCCTGCGGGTGAAAGTCACGGCTGGCAAGTTTAAAGGGCATCAGCACCGGCACGGTTCGCTCCACCCCCCCCATGCGCTCGAGCTGAGCGCGGTCGAGGGGCCGCCCGTTGCCGATGATGCCGATGATGGTCCGCTCGTTCCCTTCGGAGATGTGGGCTCGGCATCCCCATTGCTCGATGCGGGCGGTAACATTGACAATCTCCGTTCTGCTGGCACTCTGCTTCATTACGACGATCATGTTGGACCTCCTCCTATCCTCTGAATCTGAACCTGGCTGGACCCCAGGTAGAGAGTGGCGCCATTGCCCTGTCCGGGCAGACTTGCCACGGTGCGGGCTGCCCGCATAGCATTATCACTCGAGCCCCCTGGTTCTATCACCCGGGGGCAGGCATCGTAGCCGCGGGGTACGATCCCAGCAGCTTGACAAACGAAGAGCGCCTTAACACACCCATAAGGGCAGCCTCACTCTCCGGGTCCTGGCAGTGGCCCTCAAAGTCCAGGTAGAAGATGTACTGCCAGGGATGGTCCAGCCGCGGGCGCGATTCAAGCTTGGTAAGGTTGATCCGACGCTTGGCGAACTCGCCCATGCACTCGTATAGGGCCCCGGGCTCGTGGCGGGCGCAAAAGACGATAGAAGTCTTGTTTCGCTGTGCGCGCGCTGGCGCATCGTGACTGAGGATGAAGAACCGTGTATAGTTGTATAGGGAGTCTTCGATACCGCAAGCCAGTTCCTCCAAGTCGTAGAGCTGACCGGCCAAGCGGCTGGCAATCGCTGCTACGCCTGGCTCCGGTTGCTCCGCCAAGTCTCGGGCGCTGCCAGCTGTATCGTAGGCTGACTCGGCTGTCCAGCCCCGACTGCCAAGGTAGCGGTCGCATTGGGCCAGCGCATGGGGATGAGAACGAACCTTTCGCACATCCTCCAGTGTCGTGCCCCGCGGAGCGAGCAGCGCGTGGCGCACTCGCAGGAACATCTCACCCGAGACGCGCAGATCATGGTCGAGTAGAAGGTCAAATGCCCGGTTGATCGACCCCGCGGTCGAGTTCTCCACCGGCAACATGCCATGCTCGGCCGCACTAGACTCGACCGCCTCAAAGATACCTGCAAAGTCACGGCAAGGTTGCGTCTCTACATCGGTGCCGAAGAACTCGTGGATAGCTTCCTCCGAGTATGCACCTCGTTCCCCCTGGAATGCAACACGGGACATCTCTACCTCCTAGCTCTGTTCTTCCTGCCGCAGGTCCGGACGCAGCGACGCTGCCCCTCGCTGGTACACGTGCCGGATCTCTTGCTGCGACAGGTCAGTGTTCCACAGGACGAGTACCCGCACACAGCGCGGCAGACTGCCCGGAACCGGCACCTCCTGGGCATCGAGGAGCGGCACATGGTGCCAGCCCAGCTCTCGAGCTGCGCGGGCCGGAAACGCTGCAGTGAGGTCCGGTGTCACCGTAAAGATGGCACTGGCGACATCTGCACTATCGAGCTGATTGGCTTCCACCATACCAGCAAGCAGTTGTCGCGTCGCCTCCAGAATAGCAGGCGCCGAATCTGTCTCCACGGTGATCGCACCTCGAATCCCCCGACAAGCCATCTGGGCCTCCTGTTGGAAAACTAAAAGAGCGTGGGGCCGCTGGCCTCACGCTCTTTTGAATCTACCGAGTCAGTCCAAATCAGTCCGGACTGCCGAACCCTGGAGCGGGACAGCGGCCAAATACCGAAGCATAGGTAAAGTAATAGTAGCAGCCGGCGTAGGTCCGCAGCCCAGGAACAGGCACGGTTCCGCATGCACCGCTCAGTTGCTTGCCGCCCCAACTCTGCATCACTACGCCACTCCCTTTCCAGATGGTGCCCATCATAACACAGTAATTGCAATCTGTCAAGTCACCGATTTCTACCTATTTCCGATCTTTCAGAACAGTTTCTGCCCATGCCAATCGAGAGTACTACTGCCGCAGGAGCATATGGACTGGACTCGCGGCTGGCTTATCCCCCCCCTCGACCGGGACCCGCTTGGCTTTGCCGAGTTGTGCAATCCATGGCTATTGGATTGTCTCTTGACAGGCTTGACCAATTGAGCCCTGTCATCGCGAGGCGCGCCTTTTGCGCCGAAACGATCCCCACTTGCCGGCGAGGGATTGCTTCCCCTATGCCCGCAATGCCGACCTTACTACAGCCCTAATGTGCAAGCAGCCAGAATGGACAGGCACCAGAAGTGATGGTATACTCGTACGTGCCTACAACGTTCCAGGGAGTCCATCGCCGGTACTTGATAGCTGTCCAGGATGCTGGTACACGGGTATTTCTGCCAAGCTACCGGACCAGGCTCGAGGAGGAGTTCATGGGCCCACACGAAATGAACGAAGAGCTGCTCCGTCGCCGGAAAGATCTCCGGCAGGGGGGAGGCTCCAAGGCCATCGAGCGGCAGCACGCCAAGGGGAAACTCACTGCCCGGGAGCGGATCGAGCGCCTGCTCGACAGCGGTAGCTTCCAGGAGGTCGATCCGTACATCACCCACCGCCACCGTGGCTTTGGGCTGGAGGACAAGCGCTATCCCGGCGACGCTGTCGTGGTGGGCTTGGGCAGGATAGAGGGGCGCAAGGTCGCCATCGCTGCCCAGGACTTTACGATCATCGGCGGCTCATTCTCAGAGGCGCAGGCCCAGAAGGTCTGCAAAGTACTCGACCTTGCCCTGAGTTCCGGCACCCCGGTTATCTTCCTGAACGATTCGGTAGGCGCGCGCATCCAGGAAGGCGTCTGGAGCCTGGCTGGGTACAGCGAGTTGTTCTGGCGCAATACCCAGGCCAGCGGCGTCATCCCCCAGATCAGCGTGATGTTGGGCCCTTGCGCTGGCGGCTCTGTTTATTCTCCGGGCCTGACCGACTTTGTCATCATGACCGAGGGCATAAGCCATATGTTCATCACCGGGCCGGAGGTGATCAAGACCGTCACCGGCGAGGTGGTGGATCTGGAGACGTTGGGCGGGGCGCAGACCCACGCGGACGTGAGCGGGGTGGCCCACCTGGTGGCCCGAGACGAAGCCGAGGCGTTCCGCCTGATACAGCAGTTGCTCGGTTACCTCCCCTCAAACAACGCCAGCCCTCCTGCGCGGGTGCAGCCCACGGACGACCCAGGACGTGCCGAGCCATCACTCGACTCGCTGGTGCCCGTCGAGGACACCCAGTCCTACGACATGCGAGAGGCAGTATCCCTGATTTTCGACCGAGGTAGTTTCTTCGAATTGCACGCCCGCTTTGCGCCCAATGCCTTGGTGGGCTTTGCCCGGCTGCATGGCGAGGTCGTGGGCGTGGTCGCCAACCAGCCCGCCTGGCTGGCTGGGGTACTGGATATCGACGCCTCGGACAAGATCGCGCGCTTTGTTCGCTTTTGCGATGCCTTCAACATTCCCCTGATCACGCTGGTCGACTGCCCGGGATTCATGCCCGGGACTGTGCAGGAGCATGGTGGCATCATCCGCCACGGCGCCAAGATCGTCTACGCTTACTCCGAGGCCACCGTGCCCAAGATCAGTGTGGTCACGCGCAAGGCCTACGGCGGGGCCTACATCGTAATGAGCAGCAAGTACGTGCGCACCGATCTGGTCTACGCTTGGCCCACAGCGGAGCTCGCCGTCATTGGCGCCGAGGGCGCGGTCAACATCCTGTACCGCAAGCAGCTCACCGACGTGGAGGACCGCGACGAGACAAGGGCGCAGTTCGTTGCCGACTTTCGCGAGCAGTTTGGCAGTCCGTATGCAGCCGCAGCCAGCGGTCACGTAGACGACGTGATCCTGCCCAGCGAGACGAGGTTCAAGCTCATCGCGGCGCTGGACTTTCTTCGTGATAAGCAGGAAAAGTCGCTGCCCAAGAAACATGGCTGCATGCCGCTCTGAGCGTGGTGCAGGACACTCGGAGGAATGGTAGAGACCTAGCATGGAGAGCTGGAAAACCCTGTCGCGCCGCATAGTGCTCGACTACAGTGAGTTCCTGGTCGTCGAGGAGCATGCCGTCGAGCTTCCCGATGGACAGATCATCCCCAACTGGCCCTGGGTGATCACGCCCGACTATGTCAATGTCGTGACCATAACCCGCGACGGCCTGTTTCTCTGCTTTCGCCAGACAAAGTACGCGATCGAGGGAACCTCACTGGCTACGGTCGGTGGCTTTCTCGAGCCTGACGAGGCACCGTTGGTTGCCGCAAAGAGAGAACTGCTCGAGGAGACTGGCTACGAGGCAGAGGAATGGAGCAGCCTGGGCAGCTATCGCACAGACGCCAATCGCGGAGTGGGCATGGCCTACTTTTTCCTGGCGCGCGGAGCCCATCGCGTGAGCGAGCCCAACTCTGATGATCTGGAAGAGCAGGAACCGCTACTTCTGACTCGGGCGCAGATAAAGGTCGCCTTGGTAGCCGGTGAGTTCAAGGTGCTGCCCTGGGCAACGATCGTCGCCCTTGCGCTGGCACAGACGGAGGGCTAAGACTTGGAGAATCCATTGACCACATCGCTGGTGATCAGCGCCATCGGCATTTCACTCCTCTTCCTTTCCCTGGTCCTCTTCTACGGCATCCTGTCCCTACTGACAGCCATCACCAGAGAGAGAGCCAAAGAGGCAGAACGGCAGGAGCCGGAGGAGCATGCGCCTGAGCATCGAGCGCTGCAAGCTGCAGCCATTGCCATCGCCCTGGCCCGTATCGATACGGCTCAGGGATCTGGCAGTGCTGCCCAATCTGCCGGTGCGTCTGCCGGCGCCCGCGATGCAACCTCGTGGTGGGCAGTGCATCACCAGCAGCGATTGGCAGGAGAGAAAAGACGCCGGAGATTCGGATGAACAGATATCAGATCACAATTGAGGGACAGACCTTTGACGTCCGCCTGCTCAGCGATCCCCGACAGGAAGAGGTCCAGGTCGAGATAGACGGAGCCGTCATAACTGCGCATGTCAGAGCCCCGCAGACGGGTGGGGAAGAGGGCGCTGGGGCGGCTGTAACCAGAGACGCGACCATGCTAACCCAGGCTCCGGCAGCCAGGCCACGTCCCGGCCCTCAGACATCCACGATTGCGCGCAATGCGGTCACCGCCCCGCTGCCTGGCGTGATCAAGTCGATCGCCGTGTCGCCGGGACAGCAGGTATCCTCAGGCGACCAACTGCTCATCATCGAGGCCATGAAGATGGACAATATCATCCGCGCTTCGCGGGACGGCACGATCGAGACGATCCACGTCAGCGAGGGTCACCAGGTAGCCTACGGCGAGCAGCTGTTGGAATATGTCAAACCGTAGGCTGCAAGACGCAGGATTTTGCAGGTCGGCACGAGCGACGGACAGCCGCCCACACAATTTCCACAGACGCCTATTTGGAAATGCAATTGACACGGCTCCATGGCTATGGTATACTGAGTGTGCGCTCGTGAAATGATGAACATTGTGGCTCTTGCTTCTTTTCGAAGGCGAAAGCACGACACGGTGACACCTACTTGAGTTGGTTCTTTTCAAAGCGTCCCTGCACTGAATCGCTTCCGTGTTCAGAGTGCGCAGGGCGCTTGGACAAGCAACCAGCTTTTTTGTCGTTACACCAGCGGGATGGAGGGTTCCTGTAGATGCCAGTTACGAAAGCACAGGTCCGATCCGGGGCATACTACGATTCGGTCGTCTTGATGCAGTTGCAGCGTGCCCTGGCTGGCCTGCCAGGCGTGCTCGACGCCGGCGTGGTCATGGGAACCGGTGCAAACAAAGAGATCCTAGCCCAGACCGGATTGCTGGCACCGGAAGCGCAGGCCGCCTCTGCCGACGACCTGGTCATCGTAGTTCAGGCCGAGGAGAACGCTGCGGCAGAGTCCGCATTGGCCCAGGTGGATGAGCTGCTTGTCCGGCGCCGTAGCAGCGTGGAGCAGGACTACCTTCCTAAGAGCCTCGACTCCGCAGCCTCCATGCTGCCCGATGCCCATTGGGTACTTGTCTCGGTGCCTGGCCGGTATGCGGCAGGCGTGACCCGCCAGGCACTGCGCCTGGGCAAGAATGTGTTTCTCTACAGCGACAACGTCTCGCTGGATGACGAGACTGCTCTGAAAGAGATGGCCGCTGCACGGGGTCTGCTGGTCATGGGCCCGGACTGCGGCACTGCCATAGTGAACGGCGTGGGCCTGGGCTTTGCCAACAAGGTCCGCAGGGGCCCTATCGGCATGGTGGCTGCTTCAGGTACGGGACTGCAGCAGGTCAGCGCGCGCATCCATCAACTGGGCGGCGGTATCACCCATGCCCTGGGCACAGGCGGGCGTGACCTCTCGGAGGCCGTGGGCGCGGTTACGGCGCACCAGGGCCTCGATCTCCTCAGCCGCGATCCTGCCACCAAAGTACTCGTCCTCATCTCCAAACCACCCTCGGCTCAGGTCGCTGACCGGCTGCTGCGCGCTGCGCGCTCGGCTGGCAAACCAGTAGTAGTAGATTTCATCGGCTACTGCCCTCCGTCTAGCCAGACGGACAATCTGCATTTCGCTTCGACTTTTGACGAGGCTGCCGAGATGGCGGTCCGGCTGGCAGAGGGCAGCCCAAAGGCAGGCGCCTACCCGACAGCAACGGATCCCGACGAGGCTCTCGCGCTCGAACAGTTCGCTGCGGGCCAGCGCTATCTGCGGGGGCTCTTTTCCGGGGGCACGTTGGCCTACGAAGCCCTGTTGCTCCTGCAGGACTATTTGCCCGAGGTATATTCCAACGTCCCCCTGAAAGCGGAATACCGCCTGGAGAACTCGCTGGTCAGCCAGCAGCACACCATCGTTGATCTGGGCGAAGACGAATTCACTGTCGGTCGCCTGCACCCTATGATGGATAACGACTTGCGTATCCGCCGCCTGCAGCAAGAGGCGCGCGATCCACAAGCTGCTGTGATCCTGCTCGATGTGGTGCTGGGATACGGCGCGCACCCCGACCCGGCTGGAGAGCTAGCCCCGGCTATTGTCCAGGCCCGCGCCACAGCGCAGGACCTGGGCAGATTCCTGGAGGTGGTGGCAGTCGTAGTTGGCACCGACGAGGACCCGCAGGGTTTTGACGCCCAGAGGCAACAGCTCGTAGAGGCAGGCGCGCACGTCGAGACCAGCAACGACGCTGCCGTACGCTACGTGGGGCGCCTGCTGCAAGCACTCGAGCCAAAGGCTGCACCCGCCAGCCCCGAGACGCTGGTCCCTGCCGATCTGTCGACGCTGACACAGCCCCTAGCCGCGCTGAACGTCGGCCTGGAGTCGTTTGCCGAGAGCCTCAAGGCCCAAGAGGCACCGGTCCTCCAGGTCGACTGGCGGCCCCCGGCTGGCGGCAACGAGCGGCTCATGGCGATTCTGGAAAAGATGAGAGGATAGAGTTGACTATGAAAGAGTTCGTCGCCGCTTGCGTGCAGATCGCCGTGACCCCCAACGACGTGCAGGCCAACGTCGACAAGGGCGTGGTCTGGCTGGAGAGAGCGGTCAAGGAGTATGATGCAGAACTGGTCGTCTTTCCCGAGACGGTGACCACCAGCTTTGTGACCGGTCTGGATGCCGATGAGCTCTGGGACCTGGTCGACGAGGCTCCGGGCAGGATCACGCGCGACGTGCAGGCCACCGCAAAAGCGCTGGGCGTGCACGTGGTGTGGCCATCCTACCGGCGCGGGCCGGAGCGGGGCGTGGTCTACAACTCCTCGATCCTGATCGGTCCAGATGGGGAAATCATCGGCATCTACGACAAGACCCACCCCTTCCCGCTGGAGCGCGCCGACTGCGGCGGCTGGGTAACGCTGGGCAACCGCGCCGACGTGTTCGAGACCGCGCTGGGCAGCATCGGCATGATCATCTGTTACGACGGCGACTTTCCAGAGCTATCACGGCTGCTGGCAGTCAAGGGCGCCGAGATGATCCTCAGGCCGTCGGCCCTGCTGCGTAGCTTTGATATCTGGCATATCACCAACTGTGCCCGCGCTTACGACAACCACGTCTACGTGATCGCCACCAACTCGGTAGGGCCCGACGCGGGCGGCAGCTACTATTTTGGGCATTCGATGATCGTCACACCCATCGCCTGGCGGCTGGCGCAGGCCCGGGGCGGTGAGGAGATCATCGCCGCCAAGCTCGATCCCGACCCGCTGCGTTATGTGACCTGGGGCAGCAAGGCCCCACAGGTCTTTGATCATATGCAGGATCGCAATATAGCGCTCTATGAAGAGATACTGAAAGAAGCCCGATCCCGGTTCGAGCCGGGGAAGCGATTGCGCTAATCCGGGCGTCAAGGAAAGGAGAACCAGCGTGGATATCG
>JASFLR010000081.1:0-8541 GCA_050117995.1 Anaerolineae bacterium | reverse complement strand
GCGCGCTAGGCTCGGCAGACTAGCGGCAGGAGCGCGCTACAACTGATCGCGCTGCCCGGCCTGGTCAACGACATCCCGGTAGGTCTCAAACCACCGGGGCATGTCACCCCACCGCTCCTGAAACTCGCGCTCGCGGTTCCGCTCCTCAAATTCCGCCAGCCGCTGAAGGATCTCCGCATGGACGTTGCGCGGCTTGCTCACCCACAAAAAGTCCAGCGTCCCCTCCGCGCCAGCTGTTTGCACAATCACGTGGCCGTACTTGAGGATCATCGCGATTGGATTGGGGATCTTCAAGTCCACGTATTGCACATTGGCCAGCGACGCCTGCCGCCGGTTCTCGGTGGAAAGGAAGAAGAAGGGAAACATAAAGAGGTCTTTTTCGACGTCAATGACCTCATCCTCAGTGATGATGTACACATCATTCCGCCAGTCCACATACTGGTAGATGAACCACAGGGCGGACAGCAGCGACAGGAAGAGGACGAGCATGAACAGCCATGCGGAAAAGCCGATCAAGGCGACGGGAAACAACGAGATCCGGGGCAAAGCCAAACTAGCCGTGGCTGACGCCAGTGCAAAGGCAAGCACCAGGTAGATACTCACCAGCATCAGGACGAACTGCAGACCGGTACGCTGGAGCAGGTTAATCCAGTGCTTTCGCCAGATCACCTGACCATCCTCGCGGATCTCAAACCGCGGGAACCAGTCGCGGAACGCTCGAAAACGGGCGGCCTTTTGCATGCCATCCTCAGGCGGGGCCTCCGGCGCGATCAGGACTGAGGGGGGCACGGACGGTTTCAGCCGCTCGGGATATAGCTGGTCCTCGATCTGCTGGCGGATGCTTTCCCGGCGCTGAACGCTCAGGCCGCTTCTGGCCTGTGCCGAGGCCTTTTGGATCAACTCTTGTACATAGGCAGGCCGAGGGATGGTGGTAAAATCAATCTGTCCCTTCTGAGCTGCTGTATCGATGTCGACATTCCCAAATCCCAGGTATTGCCCGATCACGCCCACGCGGATATTGACATTCTGGATCTGCTGCAGTGGGATTTCGTACCTCTGCTGGCTGAAGAAGAGCTGCTTCTCAGTGTGGATCACCGCGCGGGATGTCACTTCGTACGTATCATTCAGCCAGTCCGCAAAGCGATAGAGGGCCACAAATCCAAAGAGCACAAAGAGAAAAAAGCCCACGGGCAAAAACACGCCGCCCAGAACACCCAGACCCATGAGTACGAGAATCACCAACAGGATACCTACCAGGGGCGTAACCTGCCCCAGGGGCACGACCCAGTGCCGGCGCACCTTGTAGGGCAGTGGCAGCTCGCCCTCCGGCGAGGGAGCAGGCGCGCCGACCCCGGGCCCCTCCGACTTGGCTTTCAAGATCAGATCTCGTGCCGACTCTGGGGAAGGGCACATTCCAAAGTCGATCCGCCCCGCCTTGCCAGCTGAATCGATAGTCAGGTTGCCTAGATCGAGCCACCGGCTCAAGGTGTTGACAGAGGTACTCACCGTTTGGATCTGATATAGCGGAATCTCCACTCGCTCGAGCTTGAAGATCAACTTTCGCTCGATCTGGATCACAGCCTGAGCAGTGACTTCCAGCGAATCATCCAACCAGTCGAGCCCGAAATACAGTATGGCACCAGCGATGCCTCCCAGAAGAACAACACCCAGCGCCGCCAGCCCGCCGCCAAGCACGTCGCTTGCCATCAACTGCAGGACCAGATACATGAGCACGATCAGGGGTACGATTTGGGAGACGGGCACCAGCCAGTGCCGTCGAACTCTGTACGGCAGGGGCAGGTCGGGTGACGAGTTCGGCTTCAGATCAGCAGGCGATAGGCGGGTCTCGCGGAGGAAATGCCGGAAGTCATTGCGATGTAGCGTCAGCCAGACGCTCGGGCGGGTGACCTCGACTGTAGCCCCGCGCATCTCCTCCTCCAAAAGAGCATGGGCACCAAAGTAGTTCTCCTCAGAGGTACCAGGCCCAGGCCCTTTCCGGCGCGGTCTAAAGTGGGTTACCGTTCGCGGCTGTCCCTTTCCAAACTGCAAACGTACTACGGCCTCGCCCTCAACCAGGATCATCAGGCTGGTGGCTGGATCTCCCTGCCGGGCCACAATCTCGCCGGGGCGGTGGTGTTCCAGGCAGATATAGCCTGATAGCAGGTGCAGGTACTCCTTGGTCAGATTGGCAAACTGGGGAATCTCGCGCAGTCTATGCGGCAGGTCCACGCGCGCCTGAGTCTGAAGGACCTCATCAGCCCGGTCCGCCAGCAGTTTCTCTATCGTTTCCCCCGAGACACGAAACAGACGGGTCGGCAGCCGGGCAAGGGCCTTTGTCTGGCGCTGCACGCCTCGCCTCAGACTCGTGTGTCCGAAAAAGTTGCCGGGGCCAAAATAGCGAGGCCATTGCTCTTGCGGTACACCGCGTGGCGGCAGGGGTTCGATCACCTGTCCCTGATCCACGACGTACAGGCACTCGGCCTCGTCGCCGACGTCAAAGATGACCTCTCCTGTCGCATGCGACGTCACTTCCACCGCATCGGCCAGGCGGTAGATATCCCAATCGTTGAGGCCCATGAACAACGGCACAGAGCGCAGCCGCGTCGCGATGTCGCTGCGGAAGAACCAGGTCCGCCAGTCGTCGTGTGCAAAGAGGAACGGCTGCATGTAGCGCAGGGGGATTGCCAGGAGGACACTATCCATCTCGGCGACGGTGGATACCTGAAAGGGCTGGCCTGTTACCAGGGCATAGCGCCCCAGGTATTCGCCTTCACCAGCGTAGCGGACGATGACCTCTTTGGTTACAGGTAGCTCACCTGGTACACGCTGGGATGTCGCGGGAGGTGGATGGACAGGAATCCGCTCCACCTCCGCCATCATGCCCTGCTCGACATAATAGATGTATACAGCAGGGTCGCCCTGCTCAAAAAGAAACTCACCCTCGGGCAGCGATACCGCCTCGACGTGGGGCAACAGAGTCTGGATCTGTTCACTGGTCAGCTTTTCGGCCAGCGGTATCTTCATAAAGCGTTCGATCGTTACCCTAGCCACCGCCACCTGCCCTGTTCCCGCAGCACCTGCCCCTTCCCCTGGCCTGGAGCGCCCGATCTCGACATGCACACAGGCTTCACTCGGGAACCGTCGCTATCCCTATCCTTTGAGATACCCTCTTGGGCAAGGTATCTATCTTGATTATACCCTGTTTCTAGCGGCTTGGCAAAACAGGCCCAGAGAAGCTAGGTCGCTATCAAGCGCGCAGCCTCGGCGTCCAACAACCACGTAAGCCTCCCCGCTACAGGTTGTACCTGCCGGGCCGGGAGATCTTGGCCAGTACCCTCCAGAGCGGACTGGACGATAGCCGCCTTGGCGCCACCGCTCACCAGAAACAGAACCTGCCGCGCGGAATTGATGGCCGTCAGGGTAAGAGTCACCCGCTGCGTGGGGCGATCCTTGTACTCTGCAGTCGCCGCTGCGATCAGCCTCTTCCTTTCGGCCAATGCTGGCGAGCCAGGAAATAGGGATGCGGTGTGTCCATCCTCCCCCAGACCCAGCAGGATTAGGTCGAACCGTGCATGCGGCCCGCAGAAAAAGTCCTGCACCTCCAGATCATAGGCCCGCGCAGCCCCCTCTGGCGCCAGATCGCCGCGCACAAGGTGGACGTTCTCGGGCGGGACCGGCACCCGGGAGATCAGCGCCTCGTCGGCGAGGGAGAAGTTGGTGTCCGCCTCGCCCTCAGGCACGCAACGCTCATCCCCCCAGAACAGGTGCACATCTTCCCATGGGATCTGGTCGCGATAGGGCTCCTCAGCCAACAAACGATACAGCCTGCCCGGGGTAGAGCCACCGGACAGGGCCACGCTAAAGCGCCCGCGGGACCCGGCAGCCTCTCGGGCAAGGGCGACAAAGCGCCGTGCAGCCTCGTGGGCCAGCGCATCCGGGTCGGGCAGAATCGCAATTTCAGCATCCATCACATTCCTCCACAGATCATCAGCCAGGCTTGCTCATCCTGCACCCAGTGCTACCGGTTCGGCCCGCAGCTACCGATGCGGGCCGCAGCTACCGATGCGGGCCGCATCCCAGCAACCACTCCCGTCCATCGCGTGCCAGCAGATCATCCGCCTCGGTCGGGCCCCAGCTACCCTGTGGGTAGTACACCAGCGGCGGAGCACCAGGCTGCTCCCAACCTTCAAGGATTGGATCCACCAGCCCCCAGGCCAACTCGATCTCGTCGGCGCGGGCAAAGAGGGAGGCATCCCCCTGTATCGCATCCAGCAGCAGGCGCTCGTAAGCCTCCGGCAGCGACTCTGAGGCAAAGTCGTCGGAATAGTGAAACTCCATATCCACCGACTGGGTCCTCATGCCCGCGCCCGGCACCTTGGCCTCGAACTGGAGGTGGATCCCCTCATCCGGTTGGAGGCAGAGGGAGAGAATATTGGGCGTCATCTTTTCATCCTGTGACACAGGGAAGAGCAGGATCGGCACGCGCTTGAACTGGATGGCGATCTCGGTAGTCTTGGCATGCAGCGACTTGCCGGAACGGAGATAGAAGGGGACGCCGTTCCAGCGCCAATTATCCACAAATAGCTCGAGAGCGGCGTAGGTTGGCGTCTGCGAGTCAGTCGCCACCCCCTCCTTGGCGCGATACCCCTCGTACTGGGCGCGCACGCTCCGCTCTCCCGTATGGATTGCCCGCAGAACCTTGACCTTTTCATCGCGTAGCGCGTTGGCGTCGAATACCGCCGGCGGCTCCATTGCCGTCAGCGACAGCAACTGCAACAGGTGATTCTGGAACATATCGCGCAGCACGCCAGCTTTTTCATAGTATCCGGCGCGATGAGCCACGCCAACCGTTTCAGCCACGGTGATCTGCACGTGGTCCACATAGTTGCGGTTCCAGAGCGGCTCGAATATAGCGTTGGCCAAGCGAAAGGTCAGGATATTCTGGACCGTCTCCTTGCCCAAGTAGTGGTCGATGCGGTAGACTTGGTCCTCATCAAATGTGGCGTGCACCTGCTCATTGAGCTGGTGGGCGCTCTGCCGGTCGTGACCGAACGGCTTTTCGATGATAATGCGGGTCCAGCCATCGCTGTGATCGAGTTCGGAACGGCCCAACTGCTCGACGATGACCGGGTAGAGGGACGGTGGGGTAGCCAGGTAGAAGAGACGGTTTGCGCGAGTGCCTGCTTCAGCGTCGATCTCAGCCAGGCGTTCTTTCAGGCGGCGGCAGGTCCCAATATCATTGTAGTCACCCTGCAAGTAGGACACCCGTTCCTCAAAGAGGGGCCACCGCTCGCAGATTCCAGGATGGAACCGCGCATAGGCCTCCACACCCTCGAATAGCCGTTTGCGAAAGTCGTCATCCGAAAAGTCACTTCGTGCGACGCCTACCACGCGGATCTCTGGCGGTACAAGGCCCTCGCAGGTCAAGCTGTGCAGCGCAGGCACCAGTTTGCGACGCGTCAGGTCGCCTGATGCGCCAAAGATTACGACGACTGCGGGCTCTGCCCGTGAACTCAAGCCTTTCATAGTCACCTACATCCTTGTCCCATCACGCGTTCAGGTCAACGCGCCGGACAGCAATTCAATACCACCTACCACGTCATCACCCAGGTCAAAGTGGATCACGCGCCGCCCGGCAGCTAACAGGGCCCGTTTGTCGCCAAGCGTCTGGGCCGTCTTGAGCACGCCAAAGCTCATGGACGAATCGGGTTCGCCCGCCTCGTCGGGAATGCGCGCATTGCGCCCATCGGCGGCGGTGAGCTGTATGAACAGACCATTGCCCCCATCGCCCTTGTGCAGTTGGCCGGTGGAGTGTAGGAAGCGGGGCCCATAGCCCACCGTCGTCGCCAGCCGCAAACGGTCACGCATCCCTACGCGCAACGCCTGCAGCGTCTCGTCGGCCTCGGGGCTCGGCTGCAGCCAGGCCTGGATAGCGATATAGTCGCCGGCCTGCGCCTGGGCCAGAAAACCAGCGAGAGCGGCCTTGGTCAGCAGCGCCGGCTCGTCCTCGGGGAGCGCGCCCGTTTCACTGTAGGCGGCAACTGCCTCGCGGGCCAGCACCTTGGCAGCCTCGACGTTGGGCTGGTTGAAGGGATTGATGCCCAGCCGGTAGCCGGCCACGGTGGTCGCCATCTCCCACAGGAAGAACTGCGCGCCGAGGTCATACAGATCCCTGAGCCGCAGGCGCACCACCGGCTGTCCGGCAGCCTCGAGCGCCTGCACCGCCCTATCCTGCTCGCCAGCGGAGAACTCGTCGCCGTCCAGGCGCAGGTAGACGAACAGCCGGTCGTCGCCGTAGACCTGGGGCGGACCCAGAGGCTCGCCCACCACCGGCAGGATGCCCTTGCCCTCCTTGCCTGTGCTCTCGGCGACAAGCTGCTCCACCCAGTCACCAAAATTGGCAAGCTGAGGCGAGGTGATCAGGGTCACCTTATCCCGGTCGGCCCGGGCAAGCTCGCCCAGGACGGCGCCCAACCATGCACCGTCGTTGCTGCCCAACCGGCAACTATCGGCCATCTCCAGCGCCCGCCCGAGCAGCTTTTCGATATCCACCCCCACCAGCGCGGCGGGCACCAGCCCAAAGTAGGACAGGGCGGAATACCGTCCGCCGATGTTGCTGTCGTTCAGGAAGGTGGCTCGGAACCGGAAGCGGGACGCCAGGTCCACCAGCTTGCTGCCCGGGTCGGTGATCGCTACAAAGTGCTCCCCGGCCCGGTGGCTGCCCAGGGCATCGGCCGTCCAGTTGTAGAAATACTTGAAGAATGAGAGGGTCTCCACCGTGCCACCCGATTTGGTGGCGACGATGAACAGCGTGCGCGCCGGATCCAGGCGCTCCGCCTGGGCCAGGACTGCACCGGGAACTGTGCTATCCAGCACTTCCAGCGCGGGCATGCCATCCGCCTGCCCGCCAAAGACATGGCTGAACACCTCGGGAGCCAGGCTAGAGCCCCCCATGCCCAGCAGCAACACATCGGTAATCCCATCACCGCGCACCGAGTCGACCAGGTCCTGCAAACGAGCACGTTCTTCCAGCATCGTGCCAGCAATATTCAGCCAGCCCAGCCGGTTGGCAATCTCGGCGGGCTCGGGCTTCCACACGGTATGGTCGTGCGACCAGATCCGATCCACGATGCCGCCGGCTTCCATCTCCTCCAGGGCGTCATCCACAGCCGCCTGGTACGCGCCCAGACCCGCCGAGTGCCGCCCCTGGGCCCGCAACTGCTCGCGCTTGGCAGCGATCCCCTCCAGGAGAGAGTCAAAGGCGTCCGCAAAGGCGCGCACGCCGTCGTCCTGCAGTTTCTCGGTGATGGCGTCCAGATCTATGCCCAGATCGGCCAGACGGGCCAACTGATCGCGCGCCTCGTCCAGATCCGCTTCCAGGGTCAGCGCCACCGTGCCGTGATCCTGGAAAGCCTCCAGCGTGGAGGGCGGCACCGTATTGACGGTATCCGGCCCGATGAGGGTATCGACGTACAGGGTATCGGGGTAGCGTGGGTTCTTGGTGCTGGTGCTGGCCCACAGAGGACGTTGGACCCGCGCCCCCTGGGCCGCCAACCGCTCCCACCGCTCGCCGCTAAAGACCTGGTGAAAGCGGATGTAGGTGAGCTTGGTGTTGGCAATCGCTATCTTGCCCTGCAGATCCTGGTTGCCCGCCTCTTCCAGGGCCTTGTCCGCGAGACCGTCCACACGGCTGACAAAGAAGGAGGCTACCGATGCCGCTCTGGACAGATCCCGGCCCACGGCTGCCAGCCTCTCCAGGCCGGAGATGTAGGCCTCGGATACGGCGTCATAGTGATCCAGTGAGAACATGAGGGTCACATTCACGTTGACCCCCTCGCCGATGAGCGTCTCGATAGCCGGAATGCCCTCCGGCGTGGCGGGCACCTTGATCAGCACGTTGGGGCGATCCAGCGTGGCATAGAGCCGCCGCGCCTCGGCGATAGTGCCCTCGGTGTCGCGGGCCAGGGAGGGGCTGACCTCCAGGCTGACGTAGCCGTCAACGCCGCCGGTGCGGTCATAGACCGGGCGCAGGATGTCAGCGGCGCGACCGATATCCTCCAGGGCCAGCGCTTCGTAGATCTCGGTCACGGACATGTCCGTGGGCGCCAGTTCTGCCAGGGTATCATCATAGTCCTTGCTGCCGGCGATGGCCTTCTCAAAGATGGAAGGATTGGACGTCACGCCCGCTACGCCTGCTTCGACCAGTGCCGCGAGCCCGCCGTCGTCGAGCAGTGCCCGCTGGATATTGTCGTACCATATGGACTGCCCCAATTCGGCCAGTTGCTGTATCCTGTTCATCTCGATTCCCCCTTGCAAGTTGCTGTCATACTCTGAGGCTGCCAGCTCACCATGGTATGCTACAGTCTGCCTCAACAGTGCAGGTTAGCAGACACCGCGTAGGCTGTCTGTTGTGGATCATACAGTCACCGTCTGAAAACCAACACGCCGTCTACTCTTCGATCAGAATGGCCCGGGCTGGCGCGCCGTCGCCGTCCACCAGCTTGAGGGGTAGGCAGACCAACCCGTACGCGCCCGGGTCGA
>JASFLR010000080.1:0-8578 GCA_050117995.1 Anaerolineae bacterium | reverse complement strand
GTTGCGCCACCACGTGTTGCTCATGCTGATCTTAGGTGGCGCTATTGCCCTCTTTGCGCTGAGAGTGACGGTCAAGCTCAGACGGGGCTGGCTCATGGCGCTGGCCTTGGGGCTGATCTGGCTGAACCTCTTTTCCGTGAACTGGCAGTTCAACCTGGCCGAGCCATCCGTCAGTGGGCCGTTCCCCGAGACCGGCGTGATCGCCTTCTTGAACGCGCAACAGGGCACTTTTCGCATCTCCAGCGCAGGCTTGCTGCCAGGCGGTTCGAGCTCGGGCATCGTCTACGAACTGGAAGACATCACAGGCAACACGCCGCTGCGTCTGGATCGGTTTGAGCGATTCGAAGAGGAGGTAGGGAGCTGGCGCCGGTGGCAGTTGCTCAACGTGGCCTACGTCTTGAGCGAGCGCGAACTCGATGGGCCCGGACTGGAACGCGTCTATGAGGAGGGAGAGGTCAAGGTCTACCGCGTCGGTGATCCTCTGCCCCGTGCCTGGGTGGCCTACGATGTGCAGTCCGCTTCCGATGAGAGTGCGCTTTCTCTCCTCAACTCTGAGGATTTCCATCCCCTGCAGAAAGCGGTTCTGGCGGGTGGAGCGGTGCCTGCCAACCTGCCCCTGGAAGGTGGCCCGGCTGACCCTGCACAGGTCATCGAGAGCCGGCCCGGTCGGCTTCTATTGGACGTGGCATCCAGCGGTGATGGGTTGCTCGTGATCAGCCAGCCTTACTATCCGGGCTGGCGGGCCGCCGTCGATGGCGAGCCGGTTCCGATCTACAGAGCGGACTACCTGCTCCAGGCAATCCAAGTAGAGGCTGGCAACCACCGCGTTGAGTTCACATATCGCCTCTCTATCCTGCCGGCAATCATCAGCTTGAGCGCTCTGCTGGTTTGTATTGCCGGGGTCTTTGTCGATAGCAAGCTTGCGCAGCAAGGCAGCCTGTTTGCCAATCGTTCCGATTGAAGATATAATTGGCCGCGCTCGCTATGCTCGCTCAAAGGAATTCGTATGACTAGTGGCAAGACCGGCATGTTGACGGTCTTGAAGAATCGCGATTTTCTGGCTCTATGGTTGAGCCAGCTTGTCTCCAAGGTGGGTGACAACTTTGCTGTGGTCGCCGCTTTGGTGCTGATCAACGAACTGGCTGAGAAGACCGGTCTGGCCGTTGTTGTCATTGCCGCGGCCATGACCGTTCCGCAGCTCTTTGCGCTGGTCAGCGGTGTCTTTGTCGACCGCTTTAGTCGAAAGTCGGTGATGATCACCACTGACCTGCTCCGGGCTGGCGTAATCCTCTTGGCGCTCCTCGTTCGCGACTCGGGGCAGCTGTATATTCTCTATCTGACCGCCTTTGCCGTCATGGGCCTCGGCGCCATGTTCATCCCTGCTCGCAATGCATCCGTTCCCAACATGGTACCTGATGAGCACTTGTTGACGGCCAATGCCCTGATACAGGCTACAGAGTTGGTCTCTCTGATCGCGGGTGCATCATTGGCCACGCTGGTAATCAGCCTGACCTCGACCTCTGTGGCCTTTGTGGTCGACTCGGCTACCTTTGCCGTGTCCGCGCTCTTCTTGGTCGCTGCCAAGATCCCGCAGGGCTCTGCCGCTGGGTTAACAGCGCAGCCAGATGCGGGCGGCGAGTTCCGCCAATACTGGGCCTCATTCGTCGACGGGGTGCGTTACATTGCCAGCAACAGGCATCTGTTGCAGTTGATGGCCATTACGACGGTCGCTACGCTCGGCCTGAGCGCGACCGTCCTGCTTGCTGCCGCCTACTTCAAGCAGCTATTGGGCATATCGGCTGAGTATCTTGGCCTGCTGCAGACAGCGGAGGGGCTGGGCATGGCTGCCGGCGCAGTGCTCATTAGCGCCTACGCATCTTGGGCTCGCTCGCGGCAGATTGTCAGTGTCACCATGATCGTGCTTGGGATGGGCATCCTCGTCTTTGCCCTTGCTCCTGTTTACTGGCTTGTGCTGGTGGGTGCGATGGTGGTTGGTTTGTGCGTTGTCTCGGCTCGGACCACATTGGCGGCGATGACTCAGGCCTTGGTGCCTGACTCGCAACGTGGGCGAGTGGAGAGCGCGATGGTCACCGTCATCGGCCTGGGTACTATGGGCGCCTTGATCATGGCTGGCATCCTTGGCGATGTTGTTGGTCCCACAAGCATATTCGTGGCAACTGGTCTAGTGGTGCTGGGGGCTGGAATCGCCTCCATATTCTCGCTCAGAGGTCCAGAGCGAGAGTTGCTCAACGGGTACAGATCCGAGCTATCGCCGCCGCTGGAGTAAAGTCCGATGTTGAGAACCAAAATCGTCTGTACGCTGGGCCCTGCTTCACACGATGAGGTTGCGATCAGCGCCTTTGTCGACGCTGGGATGGCCGTCGCCCGTATCAACTTCTCTCACGGCACATATGCAGATCATGCCCGGCGGATCGAAGCAGTACGTCGGGTGGGCAGCAGAGCGGGTCACCCCGTCGCCATTCTCGCCGACTTGCAGGGACCCAAGCTTCGTGTGGGCGTACTGCCTGAGGGGGGCATTCAGCTAGAAGAGGGCGAGGCATTGTCGCTGGTCGATCAGCCATCCTCCACTGACCCATCCGTGATTCCTCTACCGCATCCTGAGGTTTTGCGTGATGTGCACCCCGGCGATCGCCTGCTGTTGGATGATGGGTTGCTTGAGCTGCGTGTGCTGGGTAGTGATGGTGAACGGGTCCGCGCCAAGGTCGTGACCGGGGGCGTGCTCACTTCCCGCAAAGGGCTTAGCCTGCCACATGCGCACCTGCAGATCCCCTGCCTTTCCGACAAGGACCGGGCAGATGCTGCCTTTGGCGTCGAACATGAAGTGGACTACTTTGGCCTGTCTTTCGTCCGCAATCGAGCAGACGTGAACCACCTGCGGACCTACCTGCAGGAGCTGGGAGCCGAGACACCCATCATCGCCAAGATCGAGAAACCAGAGGCGTTGGGCCGCATCGACGAGATCTTGGAGGTGTCCGATGGTTTGATGGTCGCGCGCGGAGACCTGGGCGTGGAGGCGCCGGCAGAGGATGTGCCCATTGCCCAGAAACGTATCATCCGCGCCTGCAACCGCGCTGGCAAGCCGGTAATTACGGCGACGCAGATGCTCGACTCGATGATGCGCAACCCTCGCCCGACCCGTGCCGAGGCTTCGGATGTGGCCAATGCCATCCTGGATGGCTCGGATGCCATCATGCTCTCCGGCGAGACGGCGGTGGGCCGGTATCCTCGAAAGGCAGTGCAGATGATGGCCCGCATCGCAGAGGTGACGGAGCGGAGCATGTCCTACGCGGATTGGCTTCAGCGGTCCATAGATGTCGGTGATATGACCGTGACGGATGCCATAGGGCAGATCGCAACCGAGATCGCCGCCGAGCTTGATGCTCGTGCCATAATCACCTCTACCATCAGCGGCGCGACTGCCCGTCGCGTTGCCATGCACCGACCAATCACGCCCATTATTGCCCCTTCGCCCTGCGAAAGCACGTGTCGACAGCTCGCCTTGGTCTGGGGCGTCCAACCACTTCTGGTAGAGCAATTCACCGACACCGACACCATGATCTCCACTGCCGTGAACGCAGCAAAGACACGGGGCCTGGTGGAGGAAGGTGACTTGGTCATCATCACCGCTGGTGTGCCGGTGGGCGGAAGTGGATTGACGAACATGGTCAAGGCACATCGCGTGGGTGAGGAGAAGGGTTGGCGGTGAGCCTCCGGTGACTGTGTCTCACGCGGAGGTCGCAGGGTGCACCCCACAGTCTGTCCTACGTCACAAGGTGCTCTGGGTACGCGAGCCCCATCTCTCGCAGATCCTGGCGGGTTCCAAGACCATCGAGGTCCGGGTCGCGTACAAGAACATAAGACGGCTGCAGCCAGGCGATTGGCTGAAACTCAATGACCGGCACCTTGCCAGGATCAAGCGCTTTGGGCGGTATGCCAGCTTTGAGGAGTTGCTGGCTCACGAAGATGCGGCTGCCATAGCCCCCGATTTGACCCCGCAGCAGCTATCGGCTGCCCTGCGCGAGTTGTACCCCCCGGAAAAAGAAGCCCTCGGTGCCGTGGCCCTGGAGATCACGCCGCGCCGCTACGATACCGTGCTCTTTGACCTGGGCCACACGCTGGTCTACTTTGACCCGCCCGAGACAACTGTCGTCCAGGCGGCCTTGCAGGACCTGGCCATCGATCGATCGCTGCCACAGATTGAGGCGGCCCTCCACGCAGTCTGGGGCATCCACTACGAGGATGCAGCCACGGCGACCTTTGCAGCCACCCCCGACCATGATCGCAGCACCCAGTTGCAGCTGGCGCGGGCCTTTCTAAGCCAACTCGGTCTCAGGGTCGACGGCAAGCTCGTGGAGACCTACGAAGGTCTACTGGACTCTCGATTCAGCCAACCTGGCGCTATGCGCACCTTCCCTGAGGCCACCGAGGTGCTGTCGGCTCTGCAGGATGCGCGCTACCGGCTGGGCATCGTCTCGAATTGGAGTTGGAATCTGCGCGACCGGGTGGCACAGGTTGAACTGGATCCATACTTCGAGGTCGTGTGGGCCTCGGCTTATGCCGGCTGCAACAAGCCCCATCCCGGCATCTTTTTCCAGGTCCTGGTTCAGATGGATCTCTCAGCCCAGCGAACCCTGTACGTGGGCGACAGCTACAGACACGATGTCGTCGGAGCGCGCAATGCTGGCCTGGAGGCGGTCCTGCTGGACCGCACCGGAACAGCTGATGCGCCCGACTGCCCTGTCATCCAGGACCTGCGAGAGCTTTTGGATCTTTTGGGGGAATAGTAGCTGCGCGCTGGGTGCGAAAGCAAACCGGACAACGCGTGTTCTTGTCCTACTGCTATGCCTCTTTTCCCGGTTGCGGCCTCTCCCACACGGCGGTTTCCGATTAGGGTTCCTCGGGCCTTGCGAGGCTCCAGATCACCACATCGCCCTCAGGGCTGCTTGCGATCACACCCTCCAACTCCAGTACCTCGAGATGGCCAATGGCTTCCGAGATGGCCAAGAACGTGTCTAGAGCTGATAGGTCCGGGAATAGGAGCTTGGTGACGTCCCAGGTGGTTCGCGCTCCCTGGCACAGCGCTTCTAACACCCGGTCCATCCGCCGCTGGTGAAAGGCCAACCGTTGGCGGACCAGTCCGGGCACATCGTCGATGACCGGCCCGTGGCTGGGCAGCGCGCGTGCTATTTTTATGGCCGCCACTCGCTCCAAGGATTGCCGGTACAGAGCCAGGCTGCGCAGTCGTTCGCGCATTCCTGGTGGCGGTGGTTCGACCACGGGGTTGGAGGATATGTCTGCCAGTAGGTGGTCGCTCGAGAGCAAGGTTTGGCTCGCAGGCTCGTAGAAGCAGAGCAGTCCCGCGGAGTGGCCTGGGGTGTGTAGGACCTGCCAGGTCCTGTTCGCCATGGAGAGTGTGTCACCTTCCTGCAGCGTGGCGTCGACCGCAACAGGCTGGGCGTAGCGGTTCACAGCACCGGTTGCCTGGCCGATGGCTTTTACGATATCGTCAGGCACTGCGGCTTGCCGCATCAGCTCGGCATAGAATGAGATGCGGCGCATCCGATCTTTATCGCTGTGGCCCAGCGTGACAATATTCCAGGCATGGGTCCATAGCTTCGCCTGGGACTGCGCCACAAGATCGGAGGCCAAGCCATAGTGGTCGACATGGGCGTGGGTGATAACGATGCGCTGGAGATCAGGCACTCCGTATCCCAGCCGTTTGAGGCCGGCATCCAGCGCCGCGCGTGTGGCACCTGTACGAGGGCCGGTGTCGATCAAGGTCAGCGGCTCGCCCGGCGCCCCAGCCAGGTAGGCGGTTACGGGGCCTACAGGGTAGGGAGTCGGCAACTCGATGGCGTGCAGGTACTCCAGAGGCGTTTCGTGGCTCATGTCTGCTCCCCACATGCTGGGCACAAGCCCGGCGTTTGGTCCGCTGATTGTACCAGAACTGGTTCATCTGTCAAAACAGGTTCACAGTCCCGCTTTCGCGCACCTCTTCCTCACGGGAGCGTGCCAGCGAGCTCGGCTGCAACTGAGAGGGTGTCCGGTGTTGAGCGCCATTTGACTTTCCACCACGATTTCGATATAATGATCAGGTGATTGCGG
The DNA here is from genome assembly GCA_050117995.1 of Anaerolineae bacterium. Taxonomy (GTDB): domain Bacteria; phylum Chloroflexota; class Anaerolineae; order JAAYZQ01; family JAAYZQ01; genus JBFFCR01. The sequence goes on along the minus strand of JASFLR010000080.1, from coordinate 2,452 downwards.
GTGTGACGCAGTGGTAGCGTATCTGCTTCCCAAGCAGACTGTCAGGGGTTCGAATCCCCTCACCCGCTCTGTAGTGGGGGGCTCCTGGAACAGGGAGCCCTCTCTTTATTCCCAGGATTCTGGGCGTTGTTTAGGTGCGCGCCAGGTTGTTAGGAGGTCCTGATGGAGGAATCACACTCTTTTGTCCCGCTGCTGATCGTCGTGCTGCTGGGCGTTCTGGTACCGCTTCTCCTGTCACGACTCAAACGCCTCAGGGTGCCTGTTGTAGTCGGCGAGATCCTGGCCGGGATCATCGTCGGCGACAGCGGCCTAAAATTGGTAGGGCACGATCCTATCCTCGAGGTGCTGTCGCTGTTGGGCTTTGCCTATCTCATGTTCCTCTCCGGGCTCGAGGTGGACTTTGATGCCGTATTGCCCAAGTCTGGCTTCTGGGGAAGCTCCAGGCGGGAACGGTTGAGCAACCCTCTGACCCTGGGCCTTCTAACCTTCTTCATGACTTTGTTGCTCGGCCTCCTGGCGGGCTGGGGACTGAGCCTGGTCGACGCTTCCGACGATCCCTGGCTGATGGCCCTGATCCTGTCCACCACGTCGCTAGGTCTGGTCATGCCGGTGCTCAAAGAGCGGGACCTGACCAGCCGGCCGTACGGCCAAGCCCTCCTGGTGGCGGCGGTCATCGCTGATTTTGCTACGATGCTGTTGGTCAGCGTCTATGTGGTTTTGCGCACAGAGGGACTTTCGCTGGATGTGCTGCTGGTCCTGCTTCTCTTCATCGCCTTTGTTGCTGCCTATCGCGTCGTGAGGTTGGCTCGCCGGCATCTCTCTGGCATGAGGCAAATGGATAGGCTCGCGGAAGCAACATCACATATCGATGTGCGCGGTGCCTTTGCCCTGGGACTGGCCTTCATGGCCCTGGCGCAAGGCGTGGGTGTGGAGATGATCCTGGGCGCCTTTTTGGGCGGCGCGCTCATCACCTTGCTGGCCCGTGGCGGGGCTGCCGATCTGCGCCACAAGTTGGATCTTTTTGGGTATGCCTTCTTTATCCCCATCTTTTTCATCATGGTTGGCGTGCGCTTTGACCTCGGCGCATTGCTTGGCTCAACGCGCGCGCTGGTGCTGGTACCGCTGGTCCTGGCCTTGGCCTACGCCATTAAGTTTGCATCCGCGCTGCTGTTCCGGATCTCCTTCTCCTGGCGCGAGACCCTCGCAGGTGGCGCTATTCTATCCTCTCGTCTTAGCTTGATCATTGCGGTGTCTGCTATCGGTCTGCAGATCGGCAGTATCGACTCGGCAACCAATTCCGCCATTATCCTCGTGGCCATTGTCACCTCCACCATATCGCCGTTGCTGTTCAACCGGATCGCGCCTGCTGTCGAAGAGGTTGAGCGCAAATTCGTCCTCGTAGGAGCCGGGAGGTCAGCCAGGCTGCTCGCCAAGCGTATCTTAGGACACGGCATTGATGTCGTCCTGGTGACCCGGGATCCGCGTCACGTGGCGGCGGCGGAGGAAATGGACCTGGCGATTGTGGAGGCGGATGCAACAGAGCCAGAGACCTGGGATGCCCTCGATCCGGAGACGATCCGTGCTGTGGCCGTGCTCCTGCCCGAGGATGAGGAGAATCTGGAGGTTAGCCGTGTCGTGCGGGAGGTTGTCGGCATTGACAGAGTGGTCTCCCGCGCTCACGACGCCACGCAGACCCGCTTCTTCACAGAACTGGGTGTGCAGATGATCAATCCCAGCCTGTCGCCGGTAGTCGAACTGGAGTACCTGCTGCTATTCCCGAGCGTGAGCTCTTTGATGACTGACCTTGAGGACGAGCACGACATCATCGAGATCCGGATGTTCTGCCCCGAGCTTGCGCAGAAGCCGCTGCGCGAACTGCAACTGCCGGAAGGGGCGACCATTGTCCTCATCCGGCGGGATGGCGACGTAATCTACCCCCGCGGGCACACGAGCTTGAGGATGGGCGACCATCTCACACTGATGGGCCCGCTGGAGGCCGTGCGAGAGATGGCGCGGCGGTGCCGCTAGCTGGCGGCAGGATTATCAGGCATCCGATGTCAGATAAGAGGCTCACCCTTGTCAGCATCTGCTGAGCCCGGTGCCGCAAGCGTTAAACCAGGCTCCCGCCAGTTGCTCTCACATCCGCTGGCCTGGACCGGTCTGCTGTTGCTCGTCACCCTGGTTTGGGGCAACTCGTTCATCGCCATCAAGCAGATTGTACAGTACGTCAGGCCACTGGAACTGGTCACGGTCCGTTTCGTGCCTGTGGCGCTCATCTTCGCTATCCTGCTCTTGCCAACCCGCTGGTCCGAGATCGTGCGCCTTGTGCGCAAAGAGAGCTGGCGGCTGGCACTACTGGGGTTGACAGGGGCAGTGCTTTACAACACCTTCCTTGGCTGGGGTGAGACCCGGGTGCCTGCCGGGACAGCAAGCCTGATCATTGCCCTCAACC
>JASFLR010000079.1:0-8590 GCA_050117995.1 Anaerolineae bacterium | reverse complement strand
TGGGCATATAACGACGTTGACCCGGCGCCTAACAGGGGCAACAGGGCTGCTGCAAGATCAGTTGACATGCTGCCCAGTGTCATTGCGAGCGCCCGCCTTTGGCGCGAAGCAATCCCTTTCTATGGAATTGGAGATTGCGCCTCTCGCCCAGCGAGAAGGCAGTCGCTTCGCTCCTTGGCAATGACGACTTTGCCACAGCCGTAACAGGGGCAAGATCTCTCGTTGACAGAGGCATCTGAATGTGCTATAGTGTGCGCAGCTACGGCCCTGAAAATCGTCACAAGGAAGGACTATGATAGACGCCTTGAGAGTCGCCTGGCACAGTCTGAAGGACTTCTGGGATGAGATGGTCCTACTGACGGTCTTGAATGTCGCCTGGAGCCTGCTCTCCTTGGTGGCAGCCATGCCCCTGTTTCTGTTGTTCCAATCTGATCTGGTCGTGGGATTGGCCTTGACCATCGTGCTCTTCTGGCTGCTGTCAATTTTCACTGGCGCCCTTTGCTTTGTCGCCAACCAAGTCACCCGGGGATATTCTGTTGGCTGGGGCACCTTTGCCCATGGCCTGAAACACTACTGGCTCAAGAGCCTGGTCATGGCGATTATCAACCTCATCATGCTGGCACTGATCGCTTTCAACGTCCTGTTCTACGCACTTCAGGTACAGGGTGCATGGACCTACTTTGCCGTAAGCATCTGGGGAGCGATCGGGATCTATTGGTTGATGGTCCAGATCTACTGGTTTCCCATGCTGCTCGAGATGAAAAGCGAGAAGATACTCACCTCGCTGCGGAACGCGTTGGCCATCCCTTTCATCACGCCCGGATTCTCCACCACAATACTCCTGGTGCTGTTCCTCCTGGTAATGTTGAGCACCTTCCTCGTGGTACCGCTGGTGCTGTTCATGACCGTGCTACTTCTGCTGATCATAAATCACGCCACACGCAATCGGCTGGAGATGGTCCGGCAGAAACACGAGGCCAGGCATGGGGCTGGTGCTGGTGCAGAGTGATGCTCGCTGCAGGGCCAGCGTGAACCTCCCCTGCCCGGTGGCACATTAGCCCTGCACATCCCAAATCAGAACCGCAAAAAAAGACACATCCCCGCTCTCAAAGCAAGGATGTGCTCGCCTCACTGGTGCCCCCGAGAGGATTTGAACCTCCACGCCCTTGCGAGCACAGGTCCTCAACCTGCCGCGTATGCCAGTTCCGCCACGGGGGCTCACGAACACTATTATACAGGCATTCGGCCCACTTGTCAATTCGTCGGAAAAGAAGCGCAGCTCACAGTTCAGCGAAAGGCAGCTTCCGGGCGGCCGACCAGGGCATCCATGATACGGATTTCATGACCGCACACGATTCCCTCGGGAAGGGCATCTGGAGGGAAATAGGCGACCTCCAAAGACTCGTCTCCGTCGGCACGCAGTTTGCCGCCAATGACGCGGCACTCGAAAGTCGCGCTCACCAGATGCGCCTGGTCGCCGTTGGGAAAAGTGATCTGCATAACGTCGGGATCGGAATAGATGCCGATTAGCCGAACGGGCTCTACCTCCAAGCCTGTCTCTTCACATGTCTCACGAACTGCACAGTCAGCAATCCGCTCGCCAGGCTCCATGACGCCGCCGGGCAGTGACCAGCCACGTCCATCACCGCGACGTATCAACAGCACTCGCCCCTGCTCATCGCGAACAATGGCGGCAGCGGCTGGGATCAGAAGGGTGATATGCCCGACACGCTCACGCAGGTAGGCAATGTGCGGAGGGATAGGCATGCACTACCCCTCACACTTGCAGCTAATGCCCTGGCCCATGCCCTTGGGCCAGCATCGCCCCCCTGAGATGCAGGCGGCCGCTGTCGCTTCGCCGCTCCTCAAGCGGTTGGGCAGATCCGGCTCGCGGATGAGGGGACGACAGAGGGAGATCATGTGAACATCGCCGGAGTCCAGTACTTCGTCCATCCGTGCCCGGCTGCGGAGTCCGCCAACCAGAATCAGCGGCAGGCGGGTGACAGCCCGGGCACGCTGGGCAAGCGGCAGGAAGTAGGCCTCAGGCTCCTTGGAGCCTACCGCTAGACGGGTATTGAAATCTGAACCACCTCCGCACCCGCCGCTAATCTCCACCGCGTCCAATCCCAGACCATCCAGCCGGGCCACAATGCGGGCCCCATCTTCGGGCGACAGTCCGTCCGGCATACTCTGGAGGTTGTCCATCATGCCCAGCTTGATGAACACTGGGAAGTCAGGTCCAACGGCACCCCGCACCGCTTCGCATACGGCAGCTAGGAAGCGCAGTCTCCGCTCGAAATCCCCACCCCAGGCGTCACTGCGCCGGTTGGTATGGGGCGATAGGAACTGGCCAATCAGATAACCGTGTGCCCCGTGCAGCTGCACAGCATCAAATCCCGCCAGCTTGGCTCGACGGGCAGCCTGTCCAAAGTCGCCTATGCATTCTACGATCTCGGCACGTGTCATCTGGCGCGGCAGCCTACCCGAAGATGTGGGGACTGCTGACGGAGCTACAATATCCGGCACACATGCATCACTGCACTGACGCCCTCCGTGGTTGATCTGCAAGGCGATACGCCCGCCGCCTTCGTGGACGGCCTCCGCCAATGTCGTGAGACCAGGGAGCATCTCGTCACAGTGCACGCTGAGCATCTCGGGATGTGCCTTGCCACTGGGACTTGTGTATGCATGCCCAGTGATGATCAGACCGACACCACCCTGGGCCAGCTTGTTCAGCAGGGCAGCCAGCGCTGGCGTGGCACGCCCCATTGGTTCGGTGGCAAGTCGCTCCGCAGTTGCCGAACGAACCAGCCGGTTGTCCAATTCCAGACCGCCGATCTGGATCGGAGAAAATAGAGTCACTTGCTCTTCAGACAAACGCACTTGCCTCCAACATGATACAGTTTTGTGCTACTTCATTGCAGCCACATGGGCAGAGCAAGGGATCCGCAGTTGCAGGAAACCAACCAGTTCAGCCTATCTGCCGTCTACAGCGTACCACTGAGCAATAGAAACACCACGACGGCTACCAATGCCAAGAGCAAAAGAGCCAGGAATAGAAACACCGGGGTCAGAAAGCGCCCTCTCGGCGCTGGCTGTTCTACCTCTTCGATGGGTCTCAGCGAAGGATACACATGGGGCTTTGTCTCAGCAGCCACCGACTCGGTGGGCAGCTCCTTGAGCCAGTCCGGCAACTCGGCTTCAGCAAGCACTACCGAATCATCCGGCTCGAGCAAGCCAGTATCTGTCTCTTCTGGCAGTTCAAGGACGCCGTCCGAAACCCAAAAATCATCCCCAGCTAGGGCAAGCTGGTGTAGATCCAGGGCCATCACACCCAACTTCTGCCCACACTGGTTGCAGAACTCGCCGTGAGGTACGATCTGCCGGCAACGAGGGCACAAGACCATCTCCTCGCCACGGATCAAGGTACCGCAGTTCCGGCAAAAGTACCCAGCCTCATCCGCGCCGCATTCCGGGCAAAACACACCCTCTGAGTCCATAATCGCTCTTTCCCCTCCTGAGAGTCAGAAACATTGTACCCCAGGACTCGCAAAACAGCAAGCCCTATATCCACAGCGCAGGCCTGGAAAGGCTGGGTACACTGCGGATTGGGTCCTGGAGACGGCAATTGCGCCTGAAAAGGGCAGGAACAACAGGCCGCTAGATCGAACCGATCCCTATCACTACCAAAATGCCTAGCATGATGGGTTGATGGATCAGATAGATCAGGAGAGAATGTCTTCCCAGGAAGCCAAGCGCTCGAACCGGGGGTATGTGCGATAGATCAGGAAGAGTGAAGCGACGGGCTCCCTGCGGATACAGAGTCAAACCCACAGAGACCCCCACCAGTGCAAAGCCGAACCATGGCAGGAGGGGATAGTAGTCGACCATGTGACGTCCGAACTGGGGCACGCCCAACCAAAGCAGCCATGGGCTCAACACCTTTAGCCCGTTGAGATAGAAACCCAAAGCTACTGCTACAATGCCAACCCCAAGGCTAGCCCAACGCGATCGCAAGAAGGGAAAAGCCATTAGCATCGAGAGACCCAGCAGGTGCAGAATGCCGAATATCACATATCCGCTATCCAGAACAATGTAGGTCACTACTGTGATGACTATGCCCCAGGCGAATACTATCGCGCCCTGCCGCAGATATATGGCAAACAACTGCTTCTGGTCCATCTCAGGCTCGAGCCGGCTGTACCTTAGAGTCAGGGAGATGCCCATCACCAGGATAAAGGTGGTGCCAATACTGCGGGCGAACAGCTGCCACGAGGGAGAATACATGTTGCCCGCATATGCACCAAAGAACGCAAGGTCAAAGATGAAATGATAGCAAATCATCAGGATGATGGCGATGCCGCGGACAGTGTCTACTTCCCACAAGCGCTGGTATGTGGGCCTGGTGGTTTCCATACTTGGCCAATCCTTCATGCGTCGATAAGCGCCAATTGCGCCAATCACCATAGCCAGTCGGTAATGCGCTAATTCGGCAGCGAACTTGACAGGAAATCAAGGACTCTTTGCTGGTAACGCTGCGGGTACGTCCAGGCAGACCAGGCGTGCCCCGAGTCGTTGATCCAGAGTTCCTTGGGCTCGTTGGCAGCTTGGTACAAACGACGAGCATGCTCCACGTGGGTCAGAATATCAGCAGTGCCGTGGATAATAAATACCGGCACGTGGATGCGGGGCATCAGAGCTTCCGGGCTGGGCACACCAGGTACTATCCAATCGGGCGGCAGGCGGTACCCCTGGGCAAAGTCTGTATCCCCCCAATCGGCAAATAGGCTGTCCAGTATCAATGCGTCAAGACGCCCGTCCTGGACGGCTGTGTTGACCAGGGCCGAGGCACCCAGGCTCAGTCCCAAACCAGCAACCCGCTCGCCCACCCCATTTTCGTCGAGCCAGTCCAGGCATGCTTGGATGTCCCACACCTCGTCAGGTCCGATAGAGGAGGGACGCAGATCGCTGTCGCCATGACCACGGAAATCAAGGAGCATGACGTTGTATCCAGCTTCGTGCAGCCACGGTACAAATCGCAGCATACCTACTTTTGAGCCGAGGAGCCCGTGACCAAGCAGCACCGTAGGCACGCCAGGCTGGTTGGCAGGCACATACCACGCGGAGATATGGATGCCATCATCGGTGGTGAGCATCAGATCGCGGTAGTAGATATGGGCATCTGCTGGAGTACGCCAATAGGGCCACTGTGGCGGAGCCCCACCTCCGGAGGGATTATATGTCAGATCAAAGCGGGCGAGGGTGCGATGAATGACATCCCATACGGGAGAGTAGGGCTGGCGGAAGATGTCACTCGCATAGATGGGAATGGCAGCAGCCACCAGGATCACAACCACAACAAGGACAAAGAGGATGTACTGCGTGCGCGCTCTTCTCACGACTCGACCTCTGGCGTCTGGGACAGCCTGACCCAGGCTGGATCAACCGTGCCATCATACACGAAAAGACTGCCTGACCAAATCGCACCATACCACAGTCCAATTCGGCAAGCCCCGGTCTCCACATCAATGCGCGGGCCGGATGCCAATCGATTGCTCGAAAGCATGACTCCGCAGAAAGTCACGGCCATGCTGGTTCTTCGTTCTGTTCAGGCAATGGCTGCCAGTCGGTACGGATGCGTCGCATTGCTTCTCCAGGCCTGATACGGGATTGGCTGGGCGTCCATCCACATCTGGATGGAGCCGTCGTCTATCCCCCTTGGTCACGGATCGGACTTGTTGCCGGCACCATTCTACCACAATCAAGGAAAAAACTGCAAGAAATGGCAGCGGGACCTGGTTTCACGTTTCACGCTCGACCGGTTGCGTTAGACAGCAGCCAACTACCCTTTTCCGGAGAAACCTGGTATAATCGGGCGCTACCAACATAATGAACAGCAGGAGAGCGCCAGCAATTAGCACTGGCGTACACGGCAAAATAACCAAGGAGTGGACCGATGGAAGAAGTCCAAGCACTTGCCAAGCGGATAGCAGACAACGTGGAGGATGTCATCGTCGGCAAGCATGAGGCAATACAACTCACGATCATCGCCCTGCTTTGCGAGGGCCATATTCTAATCGAGGACGTACCTGGCACGGGCAAGACCATGCTTGCCAAATCTGTCGCCAGATCCCTTGGGTGCAGCTTCCGCCGCATCCAATTCACTCCAGACATGCTCCCCAGCGACGTTACCGGCGTCTCGATGTTCAACCAGAAGACACGCGAGTTCGAGTTCCGCCCCGGCCCAGTCATGGCCCAGATCGTGCTCACCGATGAGATCAATCGCGCGACACCAAAGACGCAATCCGCCCTTCTTGAAGCGATGGAGGAGCATCAGATCACAGTCGATGGCATCACCTACCCCATGGAGGTGCCCTTTCTGGTGCTGGCGACGCAGAACCCCATCGAGTACGAAGGGACCTTCCCCCTGCCTGAGGCTCAGCTGGACCGCTTTATGATGCGCATTGGCCTGGGTTACCCAGGCTCGGAGGACGAAGTGACGATGTTGGAGCGTCAGCAGCACGCCCACCCGGTCACCCGCATCGAGCAAGTAGTGACGGGCGAAGAGCTTGTTTCAGCGCAGCGACAGATCAAGGATGTCTACCTCAATGATCTGGTAAAAGAATATATCGTCAGCCTGGTGAATGCCACGCGCAAGCACCCGGATGTCTACCTGGGCGCCAGTCCCCGAGGCAGCATTGCCCTATACAAGACAGGACAGGCCCGGGCAGCCATCCTGGGCCGAGATTACGTCATCCCGGACGACGTGAAAGCATTAGCCATGGTTGCGCTGGCCCACCGCCTGATCATCAGCCCGTCAGCACGCATCAAAAACATAGATCCCCGCGCCGTAATTCAGGAGATCCTTGACAGCACCCCCGTGCCGGGTGCCCGAGTGCGCCCACAATAGACGTCAGGTCCGATCCCGCAGTTGGATGGCGCCTGAACCGATTCCTCAGGAACGGAGCAGGCGCCATCCGTGCGCCTCATGCAGGCTTCGGACACTGGCGACTCTGAAATCGGAGAAGTGAGAATGCCAAAGGCAGACCTAGTCCTATTACACGCCCCAAGTGTTTACGACTTTCGCGAAGAGTCGATTCTTTATGGACCGGTGAGCGATCTGGTGCCAAGCACACCGGTATTCGAGATGTATCCCATCGGCTTGACCACCATCGCCGAGTATCTGGAGCGCTCTGGGTTCCGCGTTCGCATCGTCAATCTCGCGATACGCATGCTCAACTCTGACCGCTTTGACGCCGAAAAGCTAATCCAAAAACTGAAACCTGTCGCATTTGGCATCGATCTGCATTGGATGCCCCACGCACATGGCGCCATTGAAGTTGCGCGCCTCTGCAAGAAATACCACCCTGACATACCAGTGATGTTTGGCGGCTTTTCCTCTACCTACTATCATAAAGAGCTCATCAACCGTCCAGAGGTTGACTTTGTGGTACGCGGCGATTCGACCGAGGTGCCCGTCCTGAAACTTATGCAACATCTGAGCAACGAGCCCGGCGCACCCTCCTTGGACGAGGTCCCGAACCTGACCTGGCAGGATATGGATGGTGAGATCCGGGTCAACGAGATCAGCTATAGCCCCGAGAATCTGGATCATGTGCTCATTGACTACAGCTATGTGGTCAAAGCAGTCGCCCGCTATCGGGACCTCGCGAGCGTGATCCCCTTCAAGGGGTGGTTGGGCTATCCGATCACGGCCGCATTGAGCGTCCGAGGTTGCACGCATGGCTGCCGCACCTGCGGTGGCTCAGCCCAGTCCTTTGCAGCCATGCACAACCGCCGCCGCCCGGCCTATCGTGCCCCCGAAGATCTTGCCCAGGACATACAGAATATCGCGCGCTTTAGCAAGGGCCCGGTGTTCATTCTGGGCGATATTCGGCAGGCAGGTAAGGAGTACGCAGATCGTTTCTTGCGGGCGATCCACGGCTACCAGGGCCCGGTCATTCTGGAGCTGTTCAAGGACGCAGACCGCGACTTCATCCGGCGAGTCGCCGAGGCCCTGCCCAACTGGACGCTGGAGATCTCGCTAGAGAGCCACAGCGAAGAGGTTCGCAGAGCTTTTGGGCGGCCCTTCAAGAACGGCCCCATTGAAGACACCATGCGCTATAGCTTGGAGATGGGCGTCAAGCGTCTGGACATATTCTTCATGATCGGCCTGCCCAAACAGGACTACCAGTCGGTGATGGACACCGTCGACTATTGTCGCTACCTAATGACCGACCTTGACCAGGGCCCCCGCCGTCGTCTGATCCCCTTCATCTCGCCGCTGGCTCCGTTCCTGGACCCCGGAAGCCCCGTATTTGAGAATCCAGAGCGCTACGGCTACCGTTTCTTCGCCCGCTCTCTAGAGGAGCACCGTCAGGCGCTAGTACAACCCAGCTGGAAATATGTCCTCAACTATGAGACCGAATGGATGAACCGCGACCAGATCGTGGATAGCACATACGAGGCCGGACTGCGGCTGAACCGGCTCAAGGCTGAGTGTGGTCTGGTGGATCCAGTTCAGGCGGAGCAGACCGAAGCCCGCATCCTGAAGGCACGACGATTGATCGCCCAGGTGGACGATATTGTA
>JASFLR010000078.1:0-8592 GCA_050117995.1 Anaerolineae bacterium | reverse complement strand
GCGCTGGCAGTCTATGCCGCGCGCGGGGGGCTGACCTTTCTCAGAAGCTATATGGCTCACGTGGCAGGCTGGAGCGTGGTCGCCGATGTGCGCTCTGACGTCTACCAACACTTGCAGCGCCTGTCGTTGCGCTTCTACGAGGACAAGCAGACCGGCCAGTTGATGTCGCGTGCTGTCAACGATTCGGACCTGATCGAGCGGCTTATTGCCCATGCCATCCCGGATGTGGTGGTCAATGTGCTCATGTTTGTTGGCGTCACCCTGGTGCTGATGAGCATGAGCTGGCGGCTCGCCCTGCTGAGCATGATCCCCATCCCCGTCATCGTTTTTGCCATGCGGGGCTTTGCCAAGTACGTCCGGCCCGCGTTTCGCGCGCGCCAGCGGGTGCTGGGCGAGCTCAATGCCACCCTGAACGACAACATATCGGGCATCCGCGAGATCAAGGCCTTTACCCGCGAGCACGTGGAGGCGTCAAAGGTCCGCGATCACGTCGTCAGGTACCGTGATTCTATGCTTCGCGCGCTGCGCCTGATGGCGACCTTTCACCCCTTTGTCGAGTTTGCCTCGGCACTGGGCACCATCGTGCTCATTTACTTTGGCGGCCGGTGGGCTCTGAACGAGACGCTGGCCATTGAGGATTTGGTGGCCTTTTTCCTCTACCTGGAGATGCTCTACCAGCCGGTGCGTGTCCTGAGCCAGGCGTGGGAAGGCGTGCAGGAAGCCACCGCTGGCGTAGAGCGCGTGATCGAGCTCATGGATGAGCAGCCTGACGTGGTCGAGCGCCCGGATGCCGTGGCATTGCCTGGCAGGGCCGAGGGCGCCATCGTCCTGCGGAATGTGGGCTTTCACTATTCCCAGGGGGACATGGTGCTGGAAGGCATCGATCTCGAGATTGCAGCGGGCTCTGTGGCTGCGTTGGTAGGACCAACAGGAGTGGGCAAGACGACGCTGGCGAACCTCATACCCCGGTTCTACGACGTTTGCGAGGGGTCGATCACGCTGGATGGGATTGATATCCGCGACCTGACGCTCAAGAGCCTGCGCCAGCAGATCAGTATCGTGTTGCAGGACGTGTTCCTCTTTCACGGGACGGCCCGGGACAATATCTCCTTCGGCCGGCCCGGAGCCAGTGAGGAAGAGATCCTCGAGGCCGCCAGGGTAGCCAACGCCCACGAGTTTATCACCGAGCTGCCCCAGGGGTACGACACCATGATCGGCGAGCGTGGTGTCAAGCTCTCAGGCGGGCAGCGGCAGCGCATCGCCATCGCCCGCGCCGTGCTCAAGAACGCGCCTGTCCTCATCCTAGACGAGGCGACCTCCTCAGTGGACACTGAAACCGAGTTGCTGATCCAGCAGGCGTTAGAGCGTCTTATGGTCGGCCGCACAACCATCGTGATTGCCCACCGGCTCTCCACCATCCGCAGTGCAGACTGCATCGTCGTCCTCAAGGGCAGCCGGATCGTGGAACAGGGGACGCACGAGGAGTTGATGGCGCGCGATGGCCTCTACCGCTATCTCAACGAGGTCCAGACCGACGATGAGCCCAGGTGGAGAGAAGTCCGGCAGTTTCGGCAGCAGCAGAGCGAGCAGATGCGGGCATTGGCCTGAATCCCAGCGCGCCAGTCAAGGGAAACCATTCGCTGATGAAATCACTTTTGCGCATGTTGCGTTTTGTTAGACCCTATGCATGGCTCAGCACTCTGTCCTTGCTGCTGATGGTTGGCGTGGTTGTGGCCGATCTGGCAATCCCCCGCCTGACTCAGGCGGTCATTGATGAAGGCATCCTCCAGCAGGATCTCTCGGCTATTGTGACGAGGTCGCTGCTGATGCTTGGGGCGGCGATCCTGAGCATGTTGTTCTCCATTGGTAACACGATATTCTCAGTGCGGGTGGCCCAGGGTGCGGGCGCCGACCTGCGCAGTGCTCTCGTCCGCAAAGTTCAGACCTTCTCATTTGGCAACCTGGATCGGATGCAGACCGGCAACCTTCTGGTGCGAGCTACCAGTGACGTCAACATGGTGCAGATGATCGTGCAGATGTCGCTGCGGATGCTCACCCGCGCCCCGCTATGGATGATCGGCAGCACGATCATTCTGGTCCTGACCAGTGCTCGGTTGGCACTGCTGATGCTGGCCCTGCTCCCCCTGGTCTTGGGCCTGATCTGGGTCGTCGCGGTCAGGGCTCGCCCGCTCTTCCTGCGGGTACAGGAGAGGCTGGACAAGCTCAACCGTGTCCTCCAGGAGAACCTGGCTGGCGTGCGCGTAGTCAAGGCCTTTGTGCGCGTCGAGCACGAAAATGCTCGCTTTGAGGTGGCGAACTCGGATCTGATGGACCAGAACATCCAGGTCATGCAGATCTTGGCCCTGCTGCTCCCAACCATGATGTTCATCGTGAATCTTGGGATTGCGGGGGTGGTCTGGTTCGGCGGCAACTTGGTGGTCGGGGGAAGTTTCACGATAGGCGAGATCGTGGCTTCGATTAACTATATTTCGTACGCACTCTTTCCGCTGCTGATGCTGGGCGGCATGGTCGGCCCGATCGCAGCCGCCGATGCCTCTTCGGCGCGCATTTGGGAGGTTCTGGACAGCACTGCCGACGTGCAGGACAGGCCGCAGGCGCGAGCCACTGGGGCCATGGAGGGCCGAGTGGCTTTTGAGGATGTCTGCTTTAGCTATGACGGGGCGAAGGCTGGGACCGTTTCCTCAGCGCCGGACACGATAGGGGGCGATGGGCATGCTGTAGAATGCGGCGAAGCCGTGCTGGAGGGCATCAACCTCGTAGCCGAGCCGGGCCAGACGGTAGCAATCCTGGGTGCAACTGGCTCGGGCAAGTCGAGCTTGATCCATCTCATTCCGCGCTTTTACGATGTGGATCGGGGCCGTGTGACCTTGGATGGCGTAGATGTGCGCGATCTGCCGCTGGATCAACTGCGCGCACAGGTGGGCATCGCGTTGCAAGATGCCGTGCTGTTCAGCGGTACTGTGCGGGACAATATCCGCTATGGGTGCGCGGACGCGACAGAGGAAGAGGTCGTTGCCGCAGCCCGGGCAGCCCAGGCGCACGAGTTTGTCATGGCCCTGCCGGACGGCTACGACACCGTGCTCGGACAGCGGGGTATCAACCTCTCCGGAGGGCAGAGACAGCGTTTCGCCATCGCCCGCGCCTTGTTGGTCCAGCCCAGGATTTTGATCCTCGATGATAGCACCAGCGCGGTGGACGTGGAAACGGAGGCCAAGATACAGGCGGCCCTGGAACGATTGATAGTCGACCACGCAGGCTATTCCGCTTCTCCGATGACCAGCTTTGTCGTCGCGCAGCGGATCAGCACGGTGCTCGCCGCAGACAAGATCGTGGTGCTGGATCGGGGGCAAATTGCGGCAGAGGGAACACACGCCGAGCTGATCGCTTCCAGTCCTATCTACCAAGAAATCTATGAATCGCAATTGGGGAATGGCGGGGTGAATCATGGCTAGCCGCCCGACCAAGCAATCAGAAACCCGCCCTTCATCCCCACCCGCCACAGGCATGCCCGGCCCTGGGGGGCGCGGCAGGACATCCCGGATCGAAAAGGCCCGCGACGCGCGCGGGACATTGCGCCGCCTGGTATCTACCCTGCAACTATATCGCTGGAGCCTGCTGGGCGTGCTGGTCCTGGTGGTCGTAGCCACGGGACTGAACCTGCTGGCGCCCTACCTGATCGGGCAGGCAATCGATCAGGCCATCTCCGGCGGCGATCTGGCCAAGCTGTTGAGGATTGTGCTGCTGATGCTGGCAGTCTACGGCGGTGCTTGGGTTGCCACCGCAGGCCAGGGTCTCCTGATGGCCCGCGTATCGCAGCGTGCCATGCGGGTTCTGCGTCGCGACCTATTTGAGCATCTTCAAACCCTGTCGCTGGGTTTCTTCGACCGGCACCCGCATGGCGAGTTGATGAGCCGCCTCACCAACGACATGGACGCCATCAGCCGCGTGCTTGCCCAGAACGTGACCGACCTCTTTGGAGGGTTGCTGACCCTGGTCGGCATCATGGGCATGATGTTTGCCATCAACTACCGGCTTGCGCTGGCTTCGATGATCGTCTTTCCCTTTATGATGTGGCTGGTTGGCTTTGTGGGCAGGCGCACGCGCCGCCACTTTCGCCAGTACCAGAAAGAGATTGGCCAGCTAAACGGACAGCTGGAGGAGATGTTTAGCGGGCAGCGCATCATCATGGCTTTTGGCCAGGAGGTATCTACCCTGGCCAGCTTTGACCGTGGCAACGAGCAGGTTCGCCGGGTGGGCATTCGCGCACAAACCTACGCACTGCTGGTCCCGCCGTTGATGGGCATTCTCAGCAACGCCAATATCGCCATCCTGGCCGGGCTGGGGGGCTGGATGACATTACAGGGTTGGGCGACCATCGGCACCATTGCTGCCTTCTATACCTACTCCCGCCGCTTTGCCGCGCCCCTGCGCCAGTTGGCCAATCTCTACAACCAGATCCAGGCCGCCCTGGCTGGCGCTGAGCGGATCTTTGAGATCATGGACACCGAATCCGAATTGACTGACGCGCCATCGGCTATTCCATTGGAAGATGTTGCCGGGGAGATTGCCTTTGCCGACGTGGACTTTGGCTATGTGCCCGGAGTGCCCGTGATCAAGGAAATGAGCCTGACGGCACAGCCTGGCGAGACCGTCGCCCTGGTGGGACCGACGGGAGCTGGCAAGACGACCATTATCAACCTGCTCACGCGGTTCTATGACGTTGACGGCGGCACGATCCGAATTGATGGGCAGGACATTCGCCAGTTACGCAAAGCAAGCCTTCGCCGGCAATTGGGCATCGTGCTGCAGGATACCTTTCTATTCTCCGAATCGGTGATGGAGAATATCCGCTACGGGAGGCTGTCTGCTACCGACGAGGAGTGTGTCGCCGCTGCCAAACTGGCCGATGCCGATCAGTTTATCCGGCGCCTGCCGCAGGGATACGATACGCCCCTCTCGGAACGGGGCTCCAACCTGAGCCAGGGACAGCGGCAGCTGCTCGCCATCGCCCGCGCCATTCTGGCCGATCCGGGTATCTTGATCCTCGATGAAGCCACGAGCAGCGTGGACACCCGCACCGAACTCCGCATCCAGCAGGCATTGCTGCGGCTGATGGCGGGTCGCACCAGCTTTGTCATCGCTCACCGGTTGAGTACTATCCGTGAGGCGGACAAGATCTTGGTTATCCGCGACGGCGAGATCATCGAGCGCGGCACGCACGACGGACTGCTGGCACAGCACGGCTTCTACCACAACCTCTATATGAGCCAGTTCAAGGGACAGCTCCCACACGAAAGCAATAGCCGCGGGCTGGCAAGGGCCCAGTCAGCGCCAGCCTCTAGCTGACGGGATCAGGCATTGGGGGGGAGGAACATGAGTACGCTCGTCAAGTCCGATCTATATCGCGAGATCCACGAGCAGCCGGATGTCACTGCGCGCCTTCTTCAGCGGGAACGCGGGAGCGCAGCGGCCCTGGCTGCCGAGATGCAGCAGCGGGATGTTGGGGGTGTGATCATCGCCGCGCGGGGCACCAGTGACAACGCCGCCCGCTACGCCCAATACCTCCTGGCAGGCGCCAATGGCCTGGTGGTTGGGCTGGCGACGCCGAGCCTGTTTACCATCTATAGGACGCCCCCTCGATTTGGCAATCTGATGGTGCTGGGCATCAGCCAGAGCGGCAAGAGCCCCGACATCGTGTCTGTGCTGGCGGAGGGCAGGCGACAGGGAGCGCTGACTGCAGCGATTACCGGCTTTCCCGGTTCGGACCTCGGGCAGGTGGCCGATTTCGTGATCGATCTCTCGGCTGGCGAGGAGAAATCGGTTGCTGCGACCAAGACCTATACGGCCGAGTTGGCAGCTATCGCCCTGCTGAGTGTGACCCTGAGCGACGACGCCGGGCGCCACGAGATGCTAGACGCGATACCCGGGCAGGTGGCCCGGGCGCTCAAGGTGGAGAACCACATCGCCCAGGTTGCCGAGCGGTACCGCTACATGCAATCCTGTGTGGTCATTGGCCGGGGCTACAACTACGCCACCGCCTTTGAGCTTTCGCTCAAGTTGAAGGAACTGACCTACACCGTGACTGAGCCTTACAGCAGCGCAGACTTTATGCACGGTCCTATGGCCATGGTCTCTCCCGGCTTTCCGGTCATTGCTGTCGCGCCCTCGGGCCAGATGCTGCCAGATATGATGGCTTTCATGAACACTGTCAGGGAGCGGCAGGCAGAGCTGCTGGTGATTAGCGACGACGAGGCTGCGTTGGGCATGGCCCGGGTCCCGCTGCGCCTGCCACCGGGCGTGCCCGAGTGGCTCTCACCGCTGACCAGCATCGTGCCGGGCCAGCTTTTTGCCATGTACCTGGCGGATGCCCGCGGCTATGACATCGACCGCCCGCGTGGGCTGCACAAGGTAACCGAAACGCTCTGAGCCCGGCGCTGCCCAGGTGCCTCTCCGCCTGCGGGAGCCACCCGCCAGGGCAGCCTTCTCACTCGTTGCCCCCCGTGCTTGCACAAGTGCTCGCTACGCGGTATGATAGCCCCGTCAGGGAGCTTGGGTCTATGTCGCTGCGTGTGGCCTGCCCTCCACTGAACGGATCGCCCGCCCGCAGAGTGATAAGGGTAGATTGGCCCGTCCTTGCAGCGAGGCAGCATAGATGGAGCGCAGTCTGCTACTGCCGGATGGCCAGGTTCGACAGGCATGTGCTGCATCTGGCAATCGGCTGCGCGCTGGGGCGGTGCATCGCATAGATCCGCTAAAGGATTGCGCATGTCCAGGCACACCAGAACGCTACTTCTGCTTGCCCTTGGCATTGCCCTGGTGGCAATGCTGCTTCTGGCTGCCGGGGTATCCGATATCCAGTTCCTGCCCGGTGTGTCCTCCTCGAGTAGCGAGGTAGCAGATGGCGAGGCAATGGGCGGCATCTCGCCCGAGCTGGACGAGGCCTTTAGAACCGCCTTCAGGATCTTTGCCACGATCATCGTGGTGGGGCTGCCTCTTGTCATCCTCTACTCCTTGCTCACACCCGAGGCCAGGAAGAACCTGCTCAAGGGCATGGTGCCCATTGTGTTGTTCGCCCTCTTCCTGTACCTTGCCTTCCGGGCGGGCAGTAACTTGGAGGAGCAGTTGACGCCGACCGCGACAGTGGCTGCCGTGGCGACGCAGGCGACACCCGAGCCGGTCCAGACCCTCGAGGTGGTCGCTGGCGAGATTGGCGAGACCGGGAGAACCGCGCCCGAATGGCTCATCTGGGGCGCGATAGTTACCCTGGCCCTGATCATGGCGCTGGTGCTGGTGGGCATGGGCCGATTTCTCCTCCGCTACCGCGGGCGGCAGCCGTCTCCCCTGGCAGAGCTGGCCGAACAGGCAGAGGATGCAGTGGAGGCCATACGTGCCGGCGCGGACCTGCGAGATACGGTGATGCTCTGCTACTATCGCATGAGCCAGACACTGCAGCAACGGCGCGGCATCTGGCGCGAGGCAGCCATGACCCCACGCGAGTTCGAGGCCTACCTCGGCCGGTCGGGGATCCCGGTCGACGACGTCCGCCGCCTGACGCGGCTCTTTGAAAAGGTCCGCTACGGAGCCAAGACGATCGGGGCCGAGGACGAGCGCCGGGCCCTGTCGAGCCTGGGTGCCATCGTCGATTATTGCAGGAGCGTGCAATGACCACCCGCAGAAGGAGGCGGCTGGCTCTGATCGTTCTGATCTTGTTGCTGACAGCCGCGCTGGTATCCTTGCTCTACAACCCGCTGCGCGAGGCCCTCGCCCCTTGGCTTGCGAGTGCGTACGGGAGGATCTGGACATATTATCGCATGATACCCCAGCCGGTTCTGTGGCTCGTGGCTGTCGGTCTTGGGGTCATGGTTGCTGCCAAGAGCCTGATGCTGAACGAGAGGCCGTCGCTGATAGAGAGGTTGCCCCCAGCCAGCAGGGGCCGGGTGCAGACGCTGCGCCTGTGGATCCGCCAGGCCGCCTCAGAGATCTACTTTGACAGGCAGCTGGCGCTGCGCCTGGGCAAACTCGCACTGAAGATCCAGGCGCACACCAGCGGACACAAGGAGCCCCACGGGCCGATGAGGAGGCGCCTGGAGAGCCTGGATATGCCGCCTCATATCCGCGAGTACCTGCGTTCTGGGCTGGAGCCGATGGTTACAGACAAACCGAGACCCCTGGGGCTGTCCCGCCTGGCAGGCCTGTTTTGGGGGCCCGGGATCCACCGCGAACCAAAGTTTGACCTGGAGGAAATTGTACAACTTCTGGAGGACCAATTGGAGGGACAACATGACGCCGGCTAGCGAGATCGTTGACGTATCTGCACTGTCCGCCCGTATCATCGCCGAGGTAGAGCGCGCGGTCGTGGGCAAGCGGCTGCTCCTCGAGCAGATTATGGCAGCCCTGTTGGCGGGCGGTCACGTGCTGCTGGAGGACTATCCAGGGCTGGCCAAAACGCTGATCGCCAACAGTTTTGCCACGGCGCTCGGGTTGCAGTTCAAGCGCATCCAGTTCACGCCCGACCTGCTGCCCGGCGATATCACCGGCGGCTTTGTGTACGATCGCTCCCAAAACACCTTT